>JBIKLM010000051.1:0-14438 GCA_044359835.1 Planctomycetota bacterium | reverse complement strand
GGACAACCCTTCAGCGCCAGCGGCCGGGCCCTCGAACTGGCTCGCTCGATCGAGGTCAAGATGGACGTCGAGCCCCATGACCGCGAGCCCTTCACGCTCAGCACCCCCCTGCGCGAGCTGCGCTTCCTGCTCAGCCACACGATCCACCACTACGCCTTGATCGCCATGATCCTCAAGGTGCAGGGCTTCGACTGCGGCGCCCAGTTCGGCGTCGCCCCCTCGACCCTGCGCTTCTGGCAGCAGAGCCCGGATTGTGCACCGCAAGCTGGATCCGCCGAGTAGGCGGTCCCCGACCCTCCGACGGGCCCCCGGCCGAGGCGCGGGGCGAGCCCCTGGGCTGGTTCCTGGCGTTCAACCGCGATGAATCTCGCGCGCGGCCGGCGGCCAGGCCACCCGAGCTACGCCGCGGGCCCGCGGGGGTGCGCTTCCTGGCCCCGATCGATCCGGCCGAAGGCGGCACCTGGATCTTGGTGAACGAATTCGGGCTCGTGTTGGCCTTGCTGAACAACTACCAGGCCAATACGGAGCCCCGCGGCGCTCCGATTTCGCGCGGCCGGCTGGTGCTGGATCTGGCGGAAGCCAGCGGCCTGGCCGCGCTCTCCGCCGGGCTCGGGCGCGCCGAGCTGGCCCGCTATCGCGGCTTCCATCTGCTGGTCCTGCCGCCCGCGGAGCCCGCGGCCCTGTTCGATTGGGATGGCCTGGCCCTGCGGCGCGAGGATCGGCCGGATGCCCATCGGCCGCTGATCTCCTCGGGCCACGACCTGCCCGGGGTGCGCCGTCGGCGCCTCGAGACCTTCCGGCTGCAGGTGCTCGAAGCGAATGGCCCCGAGGAACAGCGCCTGCGCGATTTCCTGGCCAGCGGGCCGCCCGCCGGCGCGCCCGAGCCCGTCGGCGCCTACGCGGTGCGCATGAGCCGACCCGACGCCCGCACGGTCAGCCAGACCGAGGTCTTCGTCGACTCCGAGCGCGTGCGTCTGCGCTATCGCGCGCTGCCGGAGGATCCGGCCGCCGCGCTTCCGGACTGGCAGTGCGACCTCTCCCTGGCGCGCAGGGCCCCATGACCGCCGAGCTGCTGCAATCGACCGCCGCCCTGGAGCGGGGCGCCGCCGCCGGCCGCCGCCGCCTGCGCACCTGGCTGATCCGGCTGGGGCTGATCTATCTGCTGGCGCTGGGGGCCTCCCACGCCTGGCGGGCGCTGCACACCCAGCGCGCGTCCAGCGAGGCCGAGCTGGCGGAAAGGGGGCTGGCGCTGGTCTGGCTGGACGAGGTAGCCAACGAAGAGCCGACCGGCCGGCCGATCCGCCTGGCCTACTCCGACCGCGGACCCCGCGAGGCCCCGGTGCTGCTCCTGGTCCACGGCAGCCCCGGCGATCGCAGGTCGATGGAGGGGCTCGAGCGCGAGCTGGGCGGTCGCTACCGCACCCTGGTCGTCGACCTGCCCGGATTCGGGGCCAGCGAGCGCCGGCTCGGCGACTATTCGTTCCGCGCCCACGCGCTGTACCTCGAGCAGTTCCTCGCGCGGCTGGGGATTCAGCGCGTGCACCTGGTGGGTTTCAGCCAGGGCGGCGGCGTGGTGCTCGAACTCGACCACCTGCTCGGCCCGCGTTGCCTCTCGGTCAGCCTGGTCTCGGCCATCGGCGCCATCGAGGTCGAGTTGCTCGGCAATCTGACCCTCAACCGCGGGATCCACGGCCTGCAGCTGGCCGCGCTGTGGATCATGATCGAGGGCCTGCCCCACTTCGGGGCCCTCGATGGCTCGATCTTCGGCATCGAGTACGCGCGCAATTTCTACGATTCCGACCAGGGACCCCTGCGCGGTTATCTCGAGCGCTTCGACAAGCCGCTCCTGATCGTGCACGGCCGCCGCGACGAACTGGTGCCCTACAGCGCCGCCGTCGAGCACGCCCGCATCGTGCCCCAGGCGGTCTTCGACAGCTTCGATACGGGGCATTTCCTGATTTTCCTCCAACCCGCGGTGGTGGCCCAGAGCCTGACGCGCTTCATCGAAGCCGTCGAGGACGGTCAAGCGCAGCGCCGCACGGACGCCAGCCCCGAGGAGCGCCTGTTGGCCGAGCAGCCGTTCGACCCGCGCTCGGCCAGCTACCACGGGCTCGGCCTGCTGGTCGTGATGGTGCTGATCGCCCTGGCCACGCTGGTCAGCGAGGACCTGACCTGCATCGCCGCAGGGGCGATGGTCGCACAAGGCCGTTTGGGGCTGGTGCCGGCGGCCACGGCGGCTTTCTTGGGCATCTTGGTGGGCGATCTGCTGCTCTACCTGGCGGGGCGGCTGCTCGGCCCCAGCGCGGTGCGCTCGCCGCCCCTGTCGTGGATGCTCAGCGAGGCCCAGGTGCACCGCGCCGCGCGCTGGTTCGAGCGCCGCGGCCTGACGGCGATCTTCGCCACGCGCTTCATGCCGGGCATGCGCCTGCCGACCTACCTGGCGGCGGGCGCCCTGCGCGCCAACGCCCTGCGTTTCACGCTCTATTTCGCGATCGCGGCGCTGGTCTGGACCCCGCTCTTGGTCTGGGGCTCGAGCCTCCTGGGCGGCGAGCTCAAGCGCAACGTGGCCGTCCTGGGCGAGGCCCTGCCGCTGTTCCTGCTGGCGACCGTGGCCCTCGGCTTGGTGGTCGTCAAGGTGCTGGTGCCGGCCTGCACCTGGCGCGGCCGGCGCCTGTTGTGGGGCTCCCTGCGGCGCAAGCTGGCCTGGGAGTTCTGGCCGGCCTGGCTGGTTTATCCGCCGACCGTGGTGTACCTGCTCTGGCAGGGGCTGCGGCGCGGCTCCTTGACCCTGTTCTGCGCCGCCAACCCGGGCATGGAAGGCGGCGGTTTCGTGGATGAATCCAAGCTCGAGATCCTGACCGGTTTGGGCTCCGGGGGCGGCCGGGTGCCGGCCTTCCGGGCGATCCCGGCGGGCCACGGTCCCGAGCAGCGCGGCCAGGCCCTGACCCAGGCGATCGCCGAGCTGGGCGGGCTGCCGCTGGTGATCAAGCCCGACGCCGGCCAGCGCGGCTCCGGCGTGCTGATCGCGCGCGACCTGGCGCCGGCCGAGGAGTACGTGCGCGAAACCAGCCTGGCCCTGGTCGTGCAGGCCTATGTGCCCGGGCTCGAGTACGGCGTTTACTACGCGCGCCACCCGCAGGAGATCCGCGGCCGCGTGCTCGGCGTGACGCTCAAGCGCATGCCCTCCGTGGTCGGCGACGGGCGCCGCAGCCTCGAGCAGCTGATCCTGGCCGATCCGCGCGCCGTGGCCCTGGCCGAGCTCTACTTCCGGCGCAACGAGCTGCGCCTCGACGAGGTCATCCCGGCCGGCGAGCGCGTGCAGCTCAGCGAACTCGGCACGCATGCCCGCGGCTGCATCTTCCTCGACGGCAGCCACCTGATCACGCCGGCGCTGGAGCAGGCCATCGACGAGGTCGCCCAGGGCCTGGCGGGTTTCCACCTGGGCCGCTTCGACCTGCGCGCGCCTTCCGACGAGGCCCTGGCGGCGGGGGACGGCATCCAGGTGCTCGAGGTCAACGGCGTGACCTCCGAGCCGACCCACATGTACGACCCGCGCCACTCCTTCTTGTACGGGCAGCGCGAGCTCTTGGCCCACTGGCGCCGGGCCCTGGAGTTCGGCGCGGCGAACCGGGCCCGCGGCGTGGCGGTCCCCGGTGTGTTCGAGCTGCTGGCCCGCTGGGGGCGCTATCGCCAGCGCCAGAAAGCGCACCGCGGCGGCTGATGGCGCCTAGGCGCGGCGCGGGTCCGTCACGCGGCGGTCCCGGTCCCCGCGGCATCCCAAGGCTGGCCCTGCGCCATGCGGCCCCAGGAATCGACGCGCGGGTCCGCCCCGAGCCGCGGGACCGCCGACTTTCAGGAAGCGCGGTCTTCGTCTTCGCTGGCCAGGAACTCCTCGTCCTCGAGGGGCGGCCGCGGGCGGGGTGCTTGGCGCTCTTCGGATTCCATGGCCAGGCGCTCCTGCTCGAGGGCCCGGAAGGCGCGCTTGAGTTCGGATTCGAAGCGTCCCTGGCGCTGTTCGGCCGCGGGCAGCGGGGACAGGGAGGACCAGGGGGCGTTGAGCAGCATCGAGCGCAGGCTGTGCTCCTGCGGCCGGTCGCCGGGGCCCGTGTGGGCCGCGCCAGCGGCGCGCTCGGGGCGCTGTTCCGCAGCGGGCTGCGATGCGCGCGCCGGCGGCGGCGCCTGGGGCGCCGAGCCCTGGCCGGCACGTCGGATCTGGCTTGGACTCGGCAGCAGGTCGCCGGTGCCGGCCGCCCCCGCTTCGCCGCGCGGGTTTGCGGGGCTCGGCTGGAGCGCGGCCCGGCGCCGGGCCGCGAAGTCCTCGAAGGGATCGACCGCGCCGCCGGCGCGGTTGCTCGGCCGGCGCTCGAGCTGGCGCACCAGCTCGAGTTCGAAGTCCTTGCGGCGCGCGGCCGGGTCCGGCGCCTCGGTCCGTTCGTTGGTCTGTGCTTCGGGTTCACCCGCTTGCGGGCTGCTCGATCCCTCGGCTTCCGCGGCTGCCGCCTGGGTGCCAGGCACGCTGCCCTCGGCGCCCGGTCCGTCCGTGGCCCGTTCGGCCTCGGCGGCGTCCGGCGCCGCGTCCGCCCCGAACAGGCCCAGGGGCGGGGTCGCCGTGTGCTTGGGGTCGAGACCGGGCCGCCGCCGCTCGAATTGGGCTTGTCGGCGGGGCACCTCGAAGGGCGCCAGGTCCTCCGTCCCCGGCTCCGCCTCGACCGCACCGGCCGCGTGGATCGCATCCGGTGTGCGCGCATCGCCCCCATCCGGGCCCAGCCCGTGCAGCGGCTCCGGCGGCAGCGCGCCGCCCGCATCGGCCGCCGCGGCCAGCGCGGCGCTCGCCAGGCCCAGCTCGGAGCGCGGCTCCTGGCTGCGTCGACCGCTGTCCGGCGCGGCGCCGCCCAGAGCCCGCACGGCACCCAGGGCCGGGTCCTGCGCGGGGCGCTCGAGCTCGCGCAGGCGCTGGTCCAGCTGATCGACTTGATCCTGGGCTCGGCTGCGTCCGCCGCGCCACAGCCACAGGGCCACCAGCGGCAGCGCGCCCAGGGACACCAGCCCGAAGAGCCAATACCAGTCGCGACCGACCGGGGCCGCATGGGTCCGCTCGGTCAGTTGTTCGGTGCGCTGTTCGACGCGCGCCAGGCGTTCGAGCTGCTCGCGATCGGCGCTGGCCAAGCGGATCAGGTCGCGCTCGAAACCGGCCTCCAGCTCGCGCACCGCCGGAGCCGCAGACTGGGCCAGCTCGGTCTCGAGGCGCTGCTCGAGCCGTCCGATGGCCTGCGCCTGCTGCGCATCGATGTCGCGCAGCTCCGCGCCCACCTGGCGGGCCTGGGCCGGTTCGGCCGCGCCCGCGCTGAGGCTCTCGATCAGTTCCATCTGCACCCGCTCGACCCGCTCCAGGCGACCGGCGAGTTCGGCCTCGCCGGCGCTCCGGCCGCCGCGTTTGACCGCCCGCTGCAGGCTGGCCTGCTGCTGCTCCTGGAAGCGCACGAGCTCGCCCGCGTCGTCGGGGAAACCGGGCAGCTGCCAGCCCGCGCTCTGGCAGGCGGCCAACCAGCCGACCCCGCCCAGGGTCAGCCACAGCAATCGGGGACTTTTGCGCATGGGAAAGCGGGGGGCCTGCGCCGAACCCCGCGGTCAAGGCTACCCCGCTCCCGCGCGGTGCACCGGGCCAAAAAAGTAGCCCCGCCGGCGGGGGACGCGCCGGCCCGGAAAGGCTTTCAGACCCCCGCGGGCGGCCAGGGCTGCCCGGGGGCCCAACCGGCCGCGCGGGCGGCGCTCAGGCGTTCGATGCTGCCGGAGCGGTCCGCGTGGCTGAACATCAAGACCACGTCTCCGGGTTGTCCCCAGGTCATCGCCTGGGAGAGGGCCTCGGCTTCGCTGCCGGCGTGGCTGATCGCCTCGCGGGGGTAGCCCAGCCGCAGCAGCTCGGCTTCGATCAGGGCCGGCACCTCGCCCGGCTGGCGCCCGCGCAGGTACTTCTGCATTTCTTTGATGACGATGCGCTCGGGCTGGGCAGCGACGGTCACGCGCACCAGCTCGAGGATCGAGCCGTTGTCGCGGTCGCCGGCTTGGCCCAGCACCACCAGGGTGCGCTTGGCGCCCAGGCGCTTGGCGGTGTCGAGCAGCCAGACCTGCCCATCGGGGTTATGGGCGAAATCCACCAGGGCCTTGAGGCCGCCGAGCTCGAACAGCACCAGGCGCCCCGGATTGTCCTCGGGATCGCGGCCGAAGCTCTCCAGGGCCTCGGCCAGGGCCCGATCCGGCAGGCCCATGTGGCTGGCCATGCCGATCGCGGCCAGGGCGTTGGCGAGGTTGTGCCGCGCCGCCCCGTAGAGCGCGCAGCGCACCCGCTCGACGCGCTGGATGGCGCGCGTGCGGCCGCCTTCGCTCAGCACCAGCTCTCCGTCGATCAGCGTCGCGAAGGGACGCCCTGCGGCGCGCGCCGCCGCCAGGGCGGGCGCGGCGGGATCGAGCGCGAACCAGAGCACCTCGCCGGCCAGGTCCTGTGCGCGCGCCACGATGCGCGCATCCTCGGCGTTGAGCACCGCGCGGCCCCCCGGCCGCACCGCCCGAGCCAGCACCATCTTGATGTCGGCCAGCTCCTCGAGATCCCAGGAGCCCCACTCGCCCAGGTGGTCCGCGGTCACGTTGAGCACCGCGGCGCAGGACACCGCCTGCAGCGCGACGCCACGCCGCTGGATGCCTCCGCGGGCCGTCTCCAGCACCGCCACCTGCGTGCGCGGATCGCGCAGCACCGCCCGCGCCCCGCCCGGCCCCGAATAGTCCCCGCGGTCGACGATCTCGCGCCCGATGCGCACCCAGTCGGTGCTGCACAGGCCCGGGCGCTTGCCCGCGGCTTCGGCCATGGCGGCCACCAGGCGCACGGTGGTGCTCTTGCCGTTGGTGCCGGTCACCATGCAGGTCGGGACCTCGTGGACCCGCGACCAATCGATGGCCTCCGGATCCGGCAAACGGGCTCGATCGAGCAGCAGGCAGCCGGCGCCATGGCCGACCGAGATCTGCTCCTCGTCCCACAGGATGCCGAAGCCGCGCTGGCGCGCCGCGGCCTCCAGGGCCAGCAGGCTCGGCAGGCTCTGGCGCTCGAAATGCCGGCGCAGTTCGGCCAGCGGCAGCTCCCCCGGCGCCCGGCCCGCGAGCTCCCGCTGGGCGCGGGCGAAGGCGGCTTCGTTGAGCTCCGTGGCCGCGTAGAGCACGTCGATCGGCGAGGAGAAGGCCAGGCTGACGCCGACCTGGAAGCGCGCCGTGCCGACGCGCGGTGCAGCCAGCCCCAGGGCCCCGTGCAGCTCGAGCACGGCGCGCTGCCAGGCATCGATCAGCCCCGGCTGGTCGGCGGGCTCCGCCAGGGCGTCGATGATCGCGCCGGGCCCCGGCAATTGCAGGTTGGGGCCGGTGAGGCGACGCGAGTCCTTGAGCGAGATCGGGCCCATGCAGGCAGACGACGGGGCCCGGCGACGCGCCGGGCCGGTGATGGGAGGAGAACGGCTCTGAAGCTGGCCAAGGATCCGCGCGAAGCGCCGATCCCAGCCTGCGCGGCCGCCGCAGGGCGGCCCTAGGGCCTTGGGACTGGCTGGTCTGGCCGTTCGGGCGCAGCCCGAGAGCGGCGGGGCTCAGCCGGTCAATCGGCGGGCTCGTCGGCGTCCCGGGGGGCCAGGATCACGCCGCGCTCGTCGCGGATCAACTGCTCGGAGTTGAAGCGCAGCTGGGGCTCCGCGGGCGGGATCGGGACCAGGTCGGGTCGGCGGCGCGGCTCGAGCGCGACCTCGCGCTCCGAGCGGAACGAGGTGATCTGCTTCCAGGTGCGCTCGATCGCGTCGGCGAACACCAGCAGCAGGTCCTCCGGCTGGGCCATTTCGAGCACCGCCTGCACCGCCGGCACCTCGCGTTCGATGACCGTGATCTGGCCCTCCGGCACGCCCGCCTCGCGCAGGGTGCGGGCCAGCATGTGCGGCACTTCCAGGGGGCCGCGGCCGCGCACGTTGTCGTCGCGGCGGCAGATGTAGTGGTCGAAGCGCCCGGCGACCGCCATGGCGATGGCGCGGATGTCCTCATCGCGCCGGTCGCCGGGGGCCGCCAGCACCAGCAGGCGTCGGCCGCGCACCTCCAGCTTCTCGACCAGCTCGACCAGGGCCCGCACCGCCGGCGGGTTGTGGCCGTAGTCCATCAGTACCCGGAAGGGGTGCTCGTCGTAGACGTTGAGGCGACCCGGGGCCTGGTTGTAGGTGGTGTCGAAGGTCTCCAGGCCCAGGCGGATGTTCTCCAGGCTGACGCCCATGCTGAAGGCCACCGCCGCAGCGAACATGGCGTTCTGCACGTTGTGGGCGGCCTTGCCGTCCATGGTCGCGGGGATCGTGTGCGCCAGCAGCAGCGGGATGTGGGCGCGATGGTCGTAGATCGTGATCAGCGCACCGCTCATGGACTGCTCGAGCACCACCGCGCGGCCGCCGGCGCGGATGTGCTCCTTGACCAGGGGATGGCCGGGCACCATGGTCACGTAGCACAGGTTCTTGGCCTGCGTGTGGGCGGCCATGCGCAGGCAGTGCTCGTCGTCGGCGTTGAGCACCGCGGTGTCGCGCGCCACCTCGACCACGATGCGCTTGACGCGCGCCAGCTGCTCGAGCGTCTCGATCCCGCGCAGCCCGAGGTGGTCGGCCTGGATGTTGAGCACCGCGCCGACGTCGCAGCGCCGATAGCCCAGGCCGCGCTTCAGCAGTCCGCCGCGCGCGGTCTCCAGCACGGCCACGTCGACCGACGGATCGCGCAGCACGATGCGCGCCGCCGTGGGGCCGGTCATGTCGCCTTCGACCGAGAGCTTGCCGTCGAAGTAGACCCCGTCGGTGGTCGTCATGCCGACCATGCGCCCGGAGAGCTTGAGGATGTGGCCGACCATGCGCGTGGTGGTCGTCTTGCCGTTGGTGCCGGTGATCGCCGCGATCGGGATGCGCGCCGGGCTGCCGGGCGGGAAGAGCATGTCCATCACCGGCCCGGCCACGTCGCGCGGGGTGCCCTCCGAGGGCGCCACGTGCATGCGGAAGCCCGGCGCCGCGTTGACCTCGCAGATGCCACCGCCGACCTCCTTCCAGGAGCGCGTCACGTCCGGGCACAGGAAGTCGATGCCGCACACGTCGAGGCCGATCGCCTTGGCCGCGCGCTCGGCCATGGCGCGGTTGTCGGGGTGCACCACGTCGGTCATGTCGATCGATGTGCCGCCGGTCGAGAGGTTGCCGGTCGAGCGCAGGAACACCAGCTCGCCCGCGGGCGGCACGCTGTCGGGGCCATACCCTTTTCTCTCGAGCAGCCGCAGGGCCTGGTGGTCGATCTCGAGCCGCGTCAGCACCTTCTCGTGCCCGATGCCCCGGCGCGGATCCTGGTTGGTCAGCTCGACCAGCTCGCGCACGCTGTGGCGCCCGTCGCCGACCACGTGGCCGGGCATGCGCTTGGCCACCGCGATCAGCTTGCCGTTGACCACCAGCATGCGATGGTCATAGCCCTCCAGGAAGCTCTCCACCAGCACCGCGCGGCTGTGTTCGCGGGCTAGCTTGAAGGCCGCGCGCACCTGCTCCGGATCGGTCATGCCGATCGAGACCCCGCGGCCATGGTTGGCGTCCAGGGGCTTGACGACCACCGGGAACCCCAGCCGTTCGGCGGCCTTGATGGCGCGCTCTTCGTCGTGCACCAGCCGCTGGCGCGCCACGGGCAGGCCCAGATCGCCCAGGATCCGATTGGTCTCTTCCTTGTCGCTGGCGATTTCTACGGCGATATGCCGCGTTTCGCTGGTGATCGTGGCCTGGATGCGCTTTTGGTACTTGCCATGGCCCATCTGGACCAGGCTGTAGCGGTTGAGCCGCAGCCAGGGGATGTCGCGGGCCTCGGCCGCTTGGATCAGCGAGGCCGTCGACGGCCCGAAGGCCAGGCGCTGCGCCATGCGGATGAACTCCTCCTGGGCGCGCTTCCAGTCGAACTGCTCGTCCCCCGGCTCGACGTGGGCCAGCTCCGCCGGCAGCAGGCTGTTGATCAGCCGGCAGGCCAGGCGCCCCGCTTCGAGTCCGACCTCCTCTTCCTCGTAGTCGTAGACCACGTGGTATTCGCCGGGAACCCCCGTGCCGCGCGTCTTGCCGAAGGTCACCTTGGCGCCGGCGGTGTTCTGCACCTCGATGGCGCAGTGTTCGAGCACGTGGCCGAGCCAGGTGCCGCCGTCCTCGCGCAGTCGCCGCAGGAAGCCGCCTTCGACCGCGTGCGAGCAACCGTGTTCCGCCAGGCCCGGCAGGGCCGTCAGGAGCTTTTGGATGAAACCTTCGCCGAGCCGGCCCGTGGGCCAGTCCTCGAGAGCACCCAGTTCGACCGTCAGGCCGATCAAGCGCCAGTTCGTGTAGATGTTCGGACCCAGGTAGACCGAGCTGCTGACGATTTTCATCGGGGGGGGCGTTTAGCAGATGGCCGCGGTGTCGCGGTCGGCGACGTCGGCATCAAGGTAGCGTCAAGTCGAGACCGCGGGGACCAGGCCGGGCGAATCGCCGGCGCAGCGGCCGGGCTGTCGCCAGCGAACAAGGCGGCCGGGCGGCAGCACGGGCCCGGCTGCTGCGCTCGAGGCGGCGCGCGGGGCTGCGCTCCGGTGAGCTTGACGGAAACGGTCGCTTGTGCGCCGCCGGGCGCGAGGCCCGTGCTGCTTGGAGCGCCCAGCGCTCTCGCCGCCGCCGGCCCTGCGCCCAGGGGTCAGGTCTTTGCCGGCTGTGGTCCGGCCCGCTGCGAGACTTGGATCCGTGCGCGGGCGCGAGCTCGAACCGGCCGGCCGCTGGGTCTGGACCAGGGCCTCGGCAAAAGCACGGACAGCGGGTCCACGCAAGCCCGCGGCGCTGCCGGAACTGTCGCGATGCCCCTCAACGGGCCGCGACGGTGCCCGGGTCGGCCTTCTTGGTCTGCGTGTTGTAGGTCCCGCCCTGGATCAGCACGTGGATCCTCACGTTGATCAGCGAGACCGGCTCCTGGCGTTTGGCGGAATCCATCGACGAAAAGGCCAATTCGCTCGGATCGACGACCGTGATCGCGCCGGTGCCGACCACCTCGAAGGTCTCGTCCGGGGCGATGAACGCGGCGGTGTCCTCGTCCAGGCCGATGCCGGTGGCGAAAGGATTGAAGGCCAGGGCTGTCAGCAGGCGCCCGAGCCGGTCCCTTTGCCGGAAATGCTGGTCGACGACCACCGTGTTGGTCAGGCCGAGGCCGGGCGCCAATTGCACCATGTTGGCGCGCGGAGTCGAGCCTTCGTCGCCGAAGGCGATCATGTGCTCGGAGATGTAGGCCGCGCCGGCGGAGGTGCCGGCCACGTGCAGGCCTTCGGCGTTGCGCTGGCGCAGCAGGCGGCCGACCGGCGTGCCGCCCAGGGTGGTCGAGAGGCGCAGCTGGTTGCCGCCGGTCAGGAACACGGCGCTGGCCTTTTCCAGCTTTTCGAGCCAGTCCTTGCGCTGGCAATCCTGGCGCGTGTCGAAGGGCAGGCTGTAGGCCTTGGCCACGCCGAGTTCCTCGAACAGCTCGACGTAGCGGTCGCCGGTGTCCTTGAGGCGCGAGGCGGTCGGGATCACGGCCACGCGGGCCTCCTTGCCGCCGGCGCGCTCCACGAAGGCCTTCAAGATCGCCGGATCACGCACCTTTTCTTCGGCGCCGCCGATGGGCACGATCCAGCCGCGGCGCGGGTTGTAGACGAAATCGCGGGAACTCACGGGGGGGGCGGCACGGGCTGCCGGGGGCAGCGATCGGCGCGGGGGGCGCCGCGGGGGTCAGGGGCCTTCGAAGCGGCCGCGCACCCGCAGCTGGCCCTGCTCCAGCAGGACCCGTCCGCGGGCCACGACCAGCCAGGGCCTCCCGCGCTCGTCCAGGGCGACACAGTCCGCGTCGGCGCCCGGGCGCAGGTGCCCCTTGGCTTCGAGGCGCAGCAGTCTAGCGGGGCTCGAGGTGAAGGCGGGCAGCACGCTTTCGAGGGCCAGCCCGCCCTGCAGGGCCGCGCCGAGGGTCTCGAGCAGGCTGGCGGGATCGCCCACGTCGAAGCCGCTGACCCGCCCTTCGGCGTCGAAGCGCGGCAGGCAGCCGCCGCCGTCGGAGGAGACCGTCAGGCGCTGAATGGGCAGGCCGGCCGCCAGGAAGCGCCGCAGGGACTCGGCCGCGCTGTAGGCGTCTTCGTCGTCGGCCACCGGGAAGGCCGTCACGTCGATGGCCGCGCCGCGGCGGGCCAACTCGAGGGCCTCCTCGAACAGGGCCCGGCGGCGGTTGACGTGCGTCGGATGGAAGACCCGCGCGGGCAGCTCCGAGCGCTCCAGCGCGGCGAAGACCGGCTGCAGCCCGCGCGGGCCGTCGCCGAGGTGCAGGTGCAGGATGCCGGCCTTGCCGGTCATCAGGCCGGCCACGTGGGCGTCGGCGGCCACGCGCAGGAGCTCGTCCAGGGTCGGCTGGCTCGAGCGGTGGTCGGAGAGCGCCAGTTCGCCCACCCCGAGGCAGCGCTCCAGGCAGCAGATGTCGCGCCGCGCGGAGCCGGTCAGGGTGCGCAGGGGCAGGTGGTAGCCGCCGGTCCAGAACCAGGTCGAGAGGCCCTCTTCGGAGAGGCCCTGGGCCACGGCGGAGAGCTCCTCGATCGAGCGCAGGGTGTCGTCCGTGCCCAGCAGACCCACCGCGGTGGTGACGCCGGCCGCCACGTAGCGCGACAGGCCCGGGGCCGGCACCCGCGAGGCGAAGCCCGCCTCGCCGCCCCCGCCGGTCAGGTGCGCGTGGCAGTCGACCAGGCCGGGGATCAGCCGCCGACCGGCCAGGTCGATGGTCTGGACCGGCAGGCTGGCCGGCCAGACCGGGCGCTCGGGGCCGCTCCACAGGACCCTGCCGCCGCCCAGGACCAGGGTTTGGCGCCCGCGGGGCTCGGGATCGAAGAGCAGGGCGTCGGTCAGGCAGATCAGGGCCGGTCCCGGGGCAGGGTGCATGGGGAGAGGCTAGCAGCTGGCCCTGGGCGCGCCCGGCGCTGCGTTCTGCTGCCCCTGCGGCCCAGGGAGCGAGTTCATCCGGCTCCGGCAGGGCCGCAGCCGGGTGCGAAGGGCGGGGGGGCAGCGGCGGGGGGGCAGCGGCGGGGGGCGGGCACTCCGCCAGGTCGAGAGCGGGACCGAGCTCGGGGCCCCCGATCGCGCCCGCACCGCTGGGCCGGCCCGGGCCTTGGGCGTCCTCCCCACGCACCCCAGCGGGGCCCCGCGGAGCTCGCCGCGGTCCGCGGCCCTGAAAAACGCCGTACTCCCGCGGCGCGGCGGCCCTCCTGTGGGCCGCCGGCGCCCGATTCCGCTCGCGGCGGTGCGCTTTGCCCGCGCCGAACCCGCCCCGCGCCCCCAGGAAGTCCAAAACCGCCTAGGATTTGCGCTGGGGACCGGCCAGGGAGGAACGTCCGCCCGCACCGCTCCGTCCTTGCCCCGGGGACGCCGCCAAGGCCCCCGATGCACCCGCCCGCTCCCGCTCCGGGAGCCGCGCCAATGTCCCCCCGCTCCGCCCCCCTGGCTCTGGCCCTGGCCAGCGCCCTGGCGCTTGCAGCGCCCGCGACGCCGCAGCAGCTCGAGCTGCCGCCCGAGGTCGGGCTGGAATGGCAGCAAACGCTCGACGGGCTGTCCTTCGGCTTCGAATTCCCCCTGGCCAGCGTGGCCCTGCCCGGTCCGAGCGGCGATTGGTGCGTCTCCGCGGGCCGGATCGCCTCGCCCTACGCCATCGAGCGCCGCAGCGCCCAGGGCGGCGCCCTGCTCTGGCGCTTCGAGGCCCCCCATCCGATCGGGACCCAGCTGGTCGCGGCGCCGGATGGCTCGGCGCTCTACGCCTTGGCCTACGACGCTTCGGAGCCGGCCTTCCGCCGGGCCAGCGTGGTGGCCCTGCGCAGCAGCGACGGCGCCCTGCTGTGGAAGAACTTCCTGACCTCTTGGTCCGGCACGGCTGTGGTCCAAGAGCCCAGCGGCCTCGCGCTCTCCGCCGACGGCGCGCGCGTGTTCGCCCTGGGCTCCGAAACCGAGCTACAAAGTCCGCCCGTGGGGTTCGGGACCGTCGGCGCCTTCCGCGCCAGCGACGGCTTCCTCGAGTGGTTCCAGCGCCGCGGGCCGGGCGATCAGCCAAGCTTCGCCTTCGAGGCCCTGGCTTTCGAACCTGATCCGGCCCTGCCCGGCGGCGGCCGTGTGCTCGTCGCGGGCGGCAACGGCATCTCCCAGGGCGGCTCCCTGTGGGCCGAGGCCTTCAGCGCCGCCCAAGGGCTCCCGCTCTGGCAGCGCAGCGCCGTGGGCGGCCGGGTGCGCTGTGCGGCCGCCGCAGGCGGACGATTCGCGATCGGCCTCGAGCGCGGCAGCGGCGGCGCCAGCCTGTGGTGCCTCAGCAGCGCCGACGGCCTGCCGCGCTGGTTCGCCAACTCAGACGAAGAGGTCGTCGAC
>JBIKLM010000050.1:0-14440 GCA_044359835.1 Planctomycetota bacterium | reverse complement strand
AGGTGATCGCCCTTGAATTGGCCCGGGATGCGCAGCAGTTGGCTGCCGTCCTGCCCCGAGAACACGATCACCGCGCCGGAGCTGCCGCCGTTGTCGGTGGCGCCCCAGCTGCCGACCAGCAGGTCCGGCACGCCGTCGCCGTTTTGGTCCCCGAAGCCGTCCACGGAGATGCCGAGCTGCACCACCGGAGCTTCGCCTTCGATTTTGAGCAGGCGCGAGCCGTCGGCGCCCGAGAACACGCTGACGCGCCCCGCGAATCCCCCGGCGACGTTCGATTCGGCGCCGCCGACCAGGATGTCCGGCCGGCCGTCCCCGTTGATGTCGCCCGCGTTGGCCACGGCATTGCCGAGGTGCTCCTGGAGGTCGGTGCCGCGCAGGGTCAGCAGGGCCGCGCCGGTTTGGCTGGAAAGCAGCCAGACCGCGCCGGCGCCGTCCAGCAACAGGCTGTCCCGGGGCGCGCCGACCAGCAGGTCCGGGCGCCCGTCGCCGTCTTGGTCCGGGAAGGGGCGCACATCGTGGGAGAAACTCGAGCCCGCCTGGCCGAAGACCTCGAGCAGCGGCGCTCCGCCTGCGCTCGGCACCACCTGGATGCGACCGGCCAGGGGGCCGCCGAAGGGCATCTGCCGCGCGCCGAGCACGATTTCGTGGGAGCCGTCCCCGTCGAGGTCCCCCAGGCCGGAGCCGGTCTGGGCGAAGGCGATCGAAGGCAGGTCGCCGATGAACAGCTGGCGCTGGGCCAGGCCGGGGAAGGGGGGCGCGGCGAAGAATTCGCGCTGGGCGCTGTCGATCAACTGCCCGCCGCGCAGGGCGCGCACCTCCAGGATGAAGGCGCCGGAGCCGGGCAGGGGCAGGGGCCCGCTGGCCTGGTCGGGCCCCTGGGTGAGCTGGGTCTGGACCAGGACGCCGTTGATGCGCAGCTCGAAGCTGTCGGGATCGAGGGCCTCCGGCGACCAGCCGAGGGCCAGGGTCAGCCCTTCCGGCGGGTAGCTCGCCTCGGGTTCCGGGCTCGCGATGGTCAGGCCCAGCGGGGTGCTCGAGCCTTGGCCCGCATCGCCGCCGCCGCCGGAACAGCCCGCCAGCCAGCCCAGCAGGCCGGCCCACAGCCCGATCCACGGGTAAGCCGCTGGGCCGGCGAGCGGAGGGATCGGGCGCGGGCGGGGCATGGCAGGAGCGGGGGGCGGGGCCTGGTTCTCGGGAGGCGCCGCGGGGCACACAGGATGCGATTCGGGGTTCGGAGAGAATCCCGGGAAACATAGCCCCGCGGGGGCGCCCGGGTTGCGCTGTGCGAACCCTTTTGGACGTGGATCCACCCGCCTTGGAGCCCGGAAATCGCCGGGAGGCGCCTTGACCCTGGCCGGGCCGGCTGTTGCGATCGCCGCGATGGCCCGGGTCCTCGCGCTGTTGGCGCTCGCCGTCTTGCTCGCCGCCGGCCCTTACCTGGGGTCGCGCGAGCTGCGCTACGAGGAGGGCCGGCGGGCTTGGCCCGCCAGGGAGCTGCTGGAAAGCGGCGATTGGGTCGTGCCCCGGGCCCTCGGCGCGCCCTACCTCGCCAAGCCCCCCGGCTTCCCCCTGGCCGTCGCGGCCGTATCCCGGGCCGCTGAGGCGCTCGGATTTCGGCGCGATCCGGAGCGGGACCCCCCCGGGGAGCGCGGTCCGGTGACCCCCGGGACCCTGCGCTTCACCAACCTGCTCGGCCTGCTGGCCCTGGCGGCGAGCGCCGCGGCCGCGGCCCGCCAGGTCGGCGGCGATCGGCGAGCCGCGCTGTTCGCCGGCTTGTTCGTGGTGCTGGCCCCCGAGGTGCTCAACAAGGCCCGCCTGGGCGAGATCGACCCCTGCTTCGCCGCCCTTTGCTCCTGGTCCGCCCTGTGGGCCCACCGCAGCGCGGGGCCCTCCGGCCTCTCGCTGCGGCCCTTGGCCATGGCCGGGCTGCTGCTGGTCGCCGCTACCTGGACCAAGGGTCCCCTGGCTCTGGCCTTCGGCCTGGCGCCGCTCCTGTCCCTGGCGCTGGTCGAGGCGCGCGGGCGCCGGTCCCGGCTGCTGGCGGCCCTGTTGCTGGGGGCCGTGGCCCTGGCCGCCCTGGGGCTGTGGGCTGCCCTGGTGGCGCGCCGCCTGGACCTGCCGGCGGCCGAACTGGAGCGCCTGTGGCGCGGCGAGATCCTGCGCCCAGACCCCCAGTCGATCGGTACTTACTTGTCGGATAGGGGGCGTTTGATCCTTGGCCTGGCCCTCGGGGGCCTGCCCGGCAGCCTGGCCATCCTGGCGCTGTTCCAGGCGGCCCCCCGCCGGGCCTGGCTGGCGCAACCGGCGGTGCGCCTGGCCGCCGCCGCCCTGGTGCCGCCGCTGCTGCTCTTGCTGGTCTGGCCGGCGGTGCGTGTGCGCTACGCCCTGCCCCTGGTGCCCTGGATCGCCCTGGCGGGCTCGGCCTTCTTCGGCGCTGCCGCGCCAGCGCTGCCCTTCGGCCGGATCGCCGCCGCGGCCCAGCGGGGCCTGGCAGCTCTGCTCGGGCTGCTCGGCCTGGCGGCGGTGGCCCTGCTCGGTTGGCGCCTCGGGCAGGGGGCGGACTGGCCGGTCTCGCGCCTGTGGCCGGGCATTGCGGCCCTGGCGGCCGCCGTGCTGACCCGGCGTGTGTGGATCGAGCTCAAGTCCGGCCGCAGCGAGCGCTTGCTCGCGACCTGCCTGGCCCTGGGCCTGGTGGTGCGCCAGGCCGAGCTGTGCCTCTCGGAGCCGCAGCGCTGGGATCGCTCGGGGGTCCGCGCGGCGGCCCGCGCCATCGACGCCGCGCTTGGCGAAGCCGGGCCGCCCGCCCCCTTGTTCGTGGACCATTGGGGCGAATTCAACGCCCTGTTCTTCGTGGCAGCCGAACTCCGTTTCGTGCGCTCCCCAGACGAGCTGGAACCCGGCGCGCTGCTGCTCTCCAAGTCGCCGGCGCCGCCGGGATTCGAGGCTTTGCCGCTGGATCCGGCCGCCGCCCGCCTGGGCTTCGCGCTGCATCGTCGATCGCGCTGATCGGCACCTTTCCGCGCCGCGGGGCGGGGCCCGGGCCGCATCTTCCTTCGCGCCCCTTGAAAGGCGAGGATGAAGCCATGGAGCTGCTGCTGCCCAGCGACCTCGGGGAGCGCTTGTGCGCCTGGAGTCTCGCCAGCTTGCCCGAGGAGGCCTGCGGGCTGCTGCTCGGGCGCCGGGCCGCCGCGTCCCCGGCGCGGCTCGCCGATGCCGTCGAGGTCGTCGAGGTCGTCGAGGTCGTCGAGGTCGTGCAGACGCGCAACCTGGCCGCCGAGCGGCGCGCGGACCTGTACGAGGTCCATCCCGAGGATTTCCTGGCCGCGGACCGGCGCGCTTCGGCCCTGGGGCTCGACATCGTCGGCGTCTGGCACTCGCACCCCGAATCCCCGGGCCGACCCTCGGCCACGGACCTCGAGCGCGCCTGGCCGGGCTGGTCCTACGTGATCGTCGGCCGGGCCGATGATGGCGGCCGCGAGCTGCGCTCCTGGCGACTGATCGAGCAGGCTGGCGGGCGCACGGCCTTCGCCGAAGAGCGCCTGTCGCCGCCGATCCAAGCGCCTCTGCGCCCGGCACCCGCGCCGGCGCTCGTCCAGCCGCCGGCCGCGCTGCCGGTGGCCCGTGCCATCTGACCATGCAACCCAACGACATCCTCCCGGGCCCCGCCCTGCGGCCCGCCGCCAAAGTCCGCATCCCGACGCCGCTGCGGGCCTTCACCTCCGGCCAGAGCGAGCTGTCCTGCGCCGGCGAGACGGTGCGCGCCGCGCTGCGCGATCTCGAGCGGCAGCACCCGGCCCTGGTCGGGCGGATCCTGGACGAGCGCGGCGATCTGCGCCGTTTCGTCAACGTGTTCGTGGGGGAGAAGAACCTGCGCTCCCTGGGCGGTTTGGACGTGGCCTTGGAGGGTGGCGCCGAGCTGTCGATCGTCCCGGCGGTCGCGGGGGGCGCGGCGTGAGCGAGGCCCAGGCGCGCCTGGCGGAGCTGCGGCGCGAGGTCGGCGAGATCACGGTCCAGGAGGCCGCCGCCGAGCAGGCCCGCGGGGCCCTGCTGATCGACGTGCGCGAACCGGAGGAGGTGCGCGCGGCGCGCCCCGCCGGGTCCCTGGCGCTTTCCAAGGGTTTCCTCGAATTGCGCATCGAAGCGGCGGTGCCCGACAAGCAGCGGGCCGTGCGGCTGATCTGCGCCGGCGGCAGCCGTTCGGTGTTCGCGGCCAAGGCGCTGCTGGAGCTCGGCTATCGCGATGTGCGCTCCGTGGCCGGCGGCTTCGGCGCCTGGAAGGCGGCCGGCCTGCCCCTGGCGCCGCCCGATCCGCTCTCCGAGCGGGCCCGCGAGCGCTACGCGCGCCACCTGACCATGCCGGAGGTCGGCGAAGCCGGCCAGCGCCGGCTGCTGGCCGCCCGCGTCGCCGTGATCGGCGCCGGCGGCCTCGGCTCGCCAGCGGCCTTCTACCTGGCCGCGGCCGGCGTCGGGCGCCTGCGGCTGATCGACGACGACGTGGTCGATCGCACCAACCTCCAACGCCAGATCCTGCACCAGGAGGGTCGCGTCGGACGGCCGAAGGTCGAGTCGGCCCGCGAAACGCTGCTGGCGCTCAATCCGGACATCGAGGTCGAGGCCGTGCGCGCGCGGCTCGACAGCCACAACGTCGAAGCCCTGCTCGAAGGCGTCGATCTCGTGCTGGACGGCACGGACAACTTCGCTGCGCGGTATCTGCTGAACGACGCCTGCGTCAAGCTGGGCCTGCCCAACGTGCACGGCTCGATCTTCCGCTTCGAGGGCCAGGTGACCGTGTTCTACGCGGGCCCGGGCGTCGCCGGGCGGGGGCCGCTGCCGGCCGCGCCGCGCCGCGCCGGACCGTGCTACCGCTGCCTCTATCCCGAGGCGCCCCCGGCCGAACTGGCGCCCAACTGCGCCGAAGCGGGCGTGCTCGGCGTGCTGCCGGGCATCGTCGGCAGCCTGCAGGCGGTCGAAGCGCTCAAGTGGCTGATCGGCATCGGGGATGCGCTGATCGGGCGGCTGCTGCACTACGACGCCCTGGCGCAGCAGCTGCGCGAGCTCGAGGTCGATCCCGATCCGGCCTGCCCCGCCTGCGCCCCGGGCCGCCGCGAAGCGCTGGTCTATCGGGACCTGGGCGTGGTCTGTTCGAGCACGCCGCCGGACCGGGCCTCCGCCGCCGCGCCCGATGCCCCGCGCTCGGCGCTGCGAGCGGGGCCCCCGCCGTCCGCTGGGCCCGGCAGCGCTTCGGCCCAGGCCGCACCCGCTCCGTCCGCGCTGGCCCGGTCCGGCTCCGATCCGCAGGGCTGCGCGGCCCGCTGACCCCGGGGCCCTCGGCGCAAGCCGAACCCGCGAGCGCCTGCCTCCCACCGCACTCCGTCCAACGATGTCCCCCGAAAGATCGAGCCTGACCGAGCCCAAGGAGCCCGCGACCGTCGAGCTAACCAGCGGCCCGATCCAGCGCGCGGAGCAGGCGCGCGCCGCCCAGCTGCTGGCGCGCATCGGCCGCACGCCGACGATCGAGCTCTCCGACCTGCCGGGCCTGCCCCCGGGCACGCGCTTGTTCGGCAAACTCGAGACCGTCAATCCCGGCGGCAGCATCAAGGACCGCTCCGTGGCGCGCATCCTGCGCGGCGCCTTGGCCGAGGGGCGCGTGGGGGATCGCGAGCGACCCGGGCGGCGGCTGCTCGACTCCTCCAGCGGAAACGCCGGCATCGCCTACGCCATGCTCGGCGCCGCCCTGGGCGTCGAAGTCACCTTGGTGGTGCCGGCGAACGCGTCCCGCGAGCGCCTGGATCGCATCCGCGCCCACGGCGCCGAGCTGATCTTGACCGATCCGCTCGACGGCTACGACTTCGCCGTCAAAACCGCCCGGCGCCTGGCCGCCGAGCAGCCCGAGCGCTTCTGGTACGCCGACCAATACAGCAACCAGAACAACTGGCGCGCCCACTTCGAGAGCACCGGCCCCGAACTGGCCCGCGACGTGCAGGCGCAGGCCCAGGCCCCGATCGATCTGTTCGTCTCCGGGGTCGGCACGGGCGGCACCCTGACCGGCGTGGGCCGCGCCCTGCGGGCGCTCACGCCCGCGGTGGCCCTGGGCACGCTGGTGCCCGACCTGTTCCCCGGCATCGAGGGGCTCAAGCCCCTGGGGGCGCCCGGGGACATCACCCCGGCGATCCTGGACGAGAGCCTGATCGACCATCGCGTGCCGGTGCGGCTCGAAGAGGCCATCCCCCTGTGCCAGGCCTTGGCGCGCCGCGGGCTGTTCGTGGGGCCCTCCTCGGGCGCGAACCTGTACGTGGCCATCGAGCTGGCCCGGCAACACGGCTATCGCACCGTGGCGACCCTGCTGTGCGACACCGGCGAGCGCTACGGCTCGACCGGGCTGTGGGCCGAGGGACTCTAGGGAGCGGCCCGCGATCGACCCGGACCCGGCCCGGGCCCGCTGGGCCGTGGTCGGAGTCGGAGTCCGGCATCGGCGCGCCGCGCCCTCCGGGCGAACCCGCTGGCCGGCTCCCGGCCCCGGTTTGCGTGGCCTGCCGGGGGACCGGACGGCGGCGCCGGTTCTCGTCCGGGCCCGGACAGCGCAGGCGCCGTGCAGCGCACCCCAAGCGGCCGGCGCGCTCCCGGAAATCGGCCGGGCCGCCCCGTTCCGAGCGCAGGCGCGGAACTTCTTTCCGCCGTCTTGCCCAGTGCGCCGGAGTCTCCCGGGGAACCTGGACTCGTGTTCGGTTCGGGCGCGCCTTCGGCCGATCACAGGCTGCCCAGAGGCCACCCCCGCTTGGATATCTTTCTCGGTCGCCAGCCGATCTTCGGGCGCAAGCTCGAGGTCTTCGCCTATGAATTGCTGTATCGCGATGGGGAGCGGGATTTCGCCCGCGTGCAGGACGGCGACCAGGCCACCTCGCGCGTGCTGCTCAGCGCCTTCGCGGAGATCGGCTTGGAGCGCGTCGTCGGGGACCGCCTGGCCTTCGTCAACCTGACCCGCGGATTCCTGACCGGCCAGCACCCCCTGCCCCTGGCCTGCGACCGCCTGGTGCTCGAGGTGCTCGAGACGGTCAAGCCCGACGCGGAGGTGCTCGAGGGCCTCCGGCGGCTCAAGGGCCAGGGCTATCGGGTGGCGCTCGACGACTTCCTGGTCGACGACAGCAACCGGGCCTTCCTGCCCCTGGCGGACATCGTCAAGATCGACCTGCGCACCGTGCAGGGCGCGGCCCTCGAGCGCGAGCTCGAACGCCTCTCCCGACACCGGGTCGAGGTGCTGGCCGAAAAGGTCGAGACCCAGGAGGAGTACGAGACCTGCCGGGCCCTCGGGATCCAGTACTTCCAGGGCTATTTCTTCGCGCGGCCCAAGCTGCTCCATGCCCAGGTGCTGCCGACCCAGCGCGGCACGCTGATGGCCATGCTGGCGCGGCTGTTCCACCCCGAATGCACCCTCGAGCAGGTGCGCGAGCTGGTCGAGCGCGACGTGGCGGTCAGCTACCGCCTGCTCCAGCACATCAATTCCTCCCTGTACGGCCTGCGCTGCCGCGTGCAATCGATCCGCGATGCGGTGTTGTTCCTGGGGCTCTACAAGGTGCGCAGCCTGGTCAGCCTGTTCCTGCTGGCGGCCATGGATGGCAGCCGCCCGGCCCTGATCGAGACCGCCATGGTGCGCGCGCGCTTCTGCGAGCTCTTGGGCAAGGCCTCCGGATCGCAGCGCACCGACGCCCACTTCACCGCCGGCATGTTCTCGTGCCTGGACGCGATGCTGGACGTGCCCATGACCGTGGCCATCGAGCGCCTGCCCCTGGCGGACACCGTGCGCCAGGCCCTGATCGATGGCAGCGGCGAGCTGGGCCAGACCCTGGCCACGGCCCTGGCTTACGAGCGCGGGGAGTGGGGGCAAGCGAGCCTGCCGGGGGTGCCCGCCAGCCGCGTGCGCGAGGCCTTCCTGGAAGCGGTCGAATGGTCGCGCTCCCTCCAGCATCCCCAGGGGCGCTCGGCCGCCTGACAGCCTGAGAAAAAATCGACTCGGGCTGCGCCCGAGCGGTCAGAGCCGACCGTCGGGTGCCTTTGGGCCGCCATCCCGCAGCCGCACAGGCTGGGATCGTCCCCGTGCGCCGATTTTTCCGAGCCTCTGAGCGCCTGAAGCCGACTGTGCGCGAGCTCGTCCCGCGCCGCCAGCCCCGGGTCGCCGAGCCCTCGCAGCACCTCCCGGCGCCGCAACCTTCCAGTCGCGCTCCGCGCGACCGCTTTATTCCAGAAGCGCTGGTCGCGCCCGCCGGCCGGGCCGCCGGGACCCGCCCGGGGCGACCGCCGCCGGGTCGGCCGCCCGACGCAGGGCCCCGGTTAGACTGCCCGGCTCCCCGGCGCACGTCCCGCGCCTTGGTCCAGCAGCCCCTCCCCGCGCCCCCGTGACGCTGCCTTCCGACTCCCGCGCCGCCGTTCCCGCAGCCGCCCACCGAGGCTTCGGACTGGGGCTGTTCCTGATCTCCGCGGCGACCCTGGCGCTGCAGGTCCTGCAGACGCGCATCCTGTCGGTGCAGATGTGGCACCACCACTCCTACATGGTGGTGACCATGACCCTGCTCGGCTTCGCGGCGGCCGGGTCCCTGGCGACGGTCTTCCCGGGCTTGGTGGGTCGCCACCCCTGGCGCAACGCGTCGATCGCCGCCAGCCTGTTCGCGCTCTTGACCCTGCTGGGTTTCGTGACCCTCGACCGCACCGCCGACCGGGCCGCGGAGCTGACCGCCGAAGGCCGCTACCTGGCCCTCTCGCTGTTCTACAGCTATCTGATCCTGCCCTACCTGTGCGCGGGGCTGGCCGTGGCGATCCCGCTCAGCTCGGGCGGCAAGATCCCGCGGCTCTATTTCATGAACCTGCTGGGCAGCGCCCTGGGCGCCTGGCTGTTCATCGGCTTGATCACACCCCTCGGCGGCGAACGCTTGATGGTGCTCTGCGCAGCCCTGGGGCCCGTGGCGGGCCTGGCCTACGCCAACGGCCGGCCGGCCGGGGGCACGCGCGCGCCGGCGCGCTTTGCGCTTCTGACCCTGGCGCTGTGCGCGGTCGGTTTCCTGCAGGCCAAGAGCTGGTTCCCGATCCAGGTGGCCAGCAACAAGGCCATGGCCGACGTGCTGCGCCGCGAGCCCGGCGCCAAACACGAGGACCAGGTCTGGAGCTCCCTGTGCCGGCTAGACCTGGTCAGTTTCCCAGATCGCGGGGGTGTGCCGCAGGCCAAGCACATCTACCAGGATGGCGACGCGATCACGGTGCTGCACTCGGACGCGAGCTTCGCGGCCCTCGAGACCCTCGAGCCCGTGGCGCTCAATCAGCTGGCCTACGAGCCCCACAAGCTGCGCACCGCGCGCGGCGAGCCGAAGCCCAAGGCCCTGGCGATCGGCATCGGCGGGGGCATTGACCTGCGCTACGGGCTGCAGCACGGCGCGGCCTCGGTGCTCGGGATCGAGATCAATCCGGCCACGATCGCGCGCATGCGCGGCTCCTGGTCGGAGTTCGCCGGCGGCATCTACGACCGCGAGGGCATCGAGGTGCGCCTGGGCGAGGGCCGCAGCACCCTGCGGCGCCTCGACGAAACCTTCGACGTGATCGAGCTCTCCGGCACGGACACCTACACCGCCGGCAACGCCGGGGCCTACGTGCTGTCGGAGAGCTATCTCTACACCCGGGAGGCCTTGCGGGAGTACTTCGAGCACCTCGATCCAGAGCGCGGCACCCTGGGCATGATCCGCCTGGCCTACGAACCGCCCCGCGAGAATCTGCGCCTGTTCGCGATCGCGATGACGGTGTTGCGCGATCACTTCGGGATCACCGACGTGCGCCGCCACGCGGCGGTGATCTTCCAGGAGCTGCGCCACCCCGAGACCGGCGAGACGATCCGCTTCGCCGGCAACGTCTACAGCCGGCAGCCCTTCGACGACGCCACGATCGCGCGCTTCGCCCAGGCCGAGGCCAACCCGCTCTGGAAGCTCAAGTACCTGCACGGGCACAGCGACCCGGAGGGCCCCTTCGCGCGCCTCGCGGCGGCGATCAACAACCGCACCGAAGCGGCCTTCTACGCGGACTACCCCTACGACGTCCGGCCGGTCAGCGACGACTCCCCGTTCTTCTTCAACTTCCACCGCTGGAGCGACCTGTTCGGCGCGGGCCGGATCGAAGCCAAGACCTGGCACGAGCTGACCGGCGGCCCGATCGGTCTCAAGATCCTGTTCAGCCTGATCGTGCAGACCTCGGTGCTGGCCCTGGTCCTGGTCCTGTTGCCCTTGCTGGTGCTGCAGCGCGCGGGGCTCGGGGCGCCGAACGCCGGGAGGCACCTGATCTACTTTGCGGGCCTGGGCGCGGGCTTCATGTTCCTGGAGATCAGCACCATGCAGCGCCTGGTGCTCTTTCTTGGGCACCCGACCTATTCCTTGACGGTGACCCTGTCCTGCTTCCTGCTCTTTGCGGGCCTCGGCAGCCTGTTCGCCAACCGCTTCACCGGCCGACCGAGCCGTGCCATGCGCACGGCGATCGTGGCCCTGGTGGTGCTGCTGCTGGCCCTGACCCTGACCCTCGATCCGCTGCTGCACGCGGCCCTGGAACTGCCCTTCGCGGCCCGGGTGGGCCTGGTGGTGGCGGTCTTGGCGCCGCTCAACTTCCTGATGGGCATGCCCTTCCCCCTGGGATTGGCGCGGCTCCAGCAGAGCGCCCCCCGGCTGGTGCCCTGGGCCCTCGGGGTCAACGGCGGCGCCGGCGTGGTGGCCTCGATCCTGTGCATCGTGCTGGCCATGGAGGCCGGCTTCCGCGCGGTGTCCCTGTTCGCTGCGCTGGCCTACGGCTTGGCCGTCCTGCTGGCGACCACCGGCCCGCTGGCGCCCGGGCGAGAGCTTCCGTCCAACCGCGCGGATAGCTAAGGTCGGAGGGGACGCGGCGCTGTTCCAGAGCCCGCCGCCGCCTCCGCCTTTCCGCCGCCGCCCGTGCCTGCAGCCCCGCGCCGTTTCCTGCCCTCGGCGACCAAGATCGTCGCCACCATCGGCCCCGCCTCCGAGGGCCTGCTCGCCGACCTGATCGAGCGCGGCCTCTCGGTCGCGCGGATCAACTTCAGCCACGGCGAGGCCGAGGTGCATCGGCGCCGCGTCGATGCGATCCGCAAGACCGCGCGGCAGCTCGGCCGCCCGGTGGCGATCCTGGCGGACATCCAGGGACCGAAGCTGCGCATGGGCATGCTCGAGGACGGGCAGCGCGAGCTCGAGCTGGACCAGGTCCTGACCGTGCTGCCCGGCGACGGCAGCGCCAAGCCGGGCGAGCTGTATTTCAACTTCAAAGGCTTCCTCGAGGCCGCCAAGCCCGGGCACCGGATCCTGCTGGCGGACGGCGCGGCCGAGGTCGTGATCGAGGACCTGGACCGGCGTCAGATGAAGGTGCGCGTGGTGCGCGGCGGCAACGTGGCCAGCCGGCGCGGGGTCAACATGCCCGACACCCAGCTGGCGATCTCGCTGCCCACCGAGAAGGACGTGGTCGACATCCAGGTGGCGCGCCAGATGGGCGTCGAGATCCTGGGGATCAGCTTCGTGGCCTCGGCCCGCGACATCGAGGCCGTCCGCGAGCTGGCCCCCGAGCCTCTGATCGTCTCGAAGATCGAGCGCAAGCTGGCCCTCGAACGGCTGGACGAGATCCTGCGCGCTTCGGACGGGATCATGGTCGCGCGCGGCGACCTGGGCGTCGAGGTCGACCTGGAGCAGCTGCCGATGCTGCAGAAGATGCTGATCCAATCGGCGATCCGCGAGGGCCGCTTCGTGATCACGGCCACGGAGATGCTCGAATCGATGATCAACTCGTCGCGTCCGACGCGCGCCGAGGTGGCCGACATCGCCAACGCCGTGCTCGACGGCACCGATGCGGTCATGCTGTCGGCCGAGACGGCCGTGGGCAAGTACCCGCGCGAAGCGGTCGAGATGATGAATCGCATCGCCAGCGCCGTCGAGCAGAGCAGCCGCTATCGCGAACTGCCCCACGTGGCCTTCCGCTCCAGCGAGCCGACCTTCTCGAACGCGATCGCCAAGGCCGCCGTGGAGGCCGCCGAGGCCCTGGGCATCACCAAGATCATCGCCTTCACCGAGACCGGCAACACGGTGCGCCTGCTGTCGCGCTATCGCCCCCGGGCGGAGATCTTCGCCCTGACGCCCAACGAGCGCACGATGAACACGATGGCCGTGCTGGCCCACGTGCGTCCGATGCTCTACACGCGGCAGAAGAGCCTCGAGGAAATGCTGCAATTCGGCAGCTACTACCTGCTGGACCAGGGCTTGGTGCGCGGCGGCGAGCAGGTGCTGTTCGTGGCCGGCGTGCCGCCCGGCGTGGCGCGCACCACCAATCTGCTCAAGCTGCACCGCATCGGCGAGCAGATCAAGTTCCATTGACGGGCCGTCTGCGGCCGCGCTGATGCGGATCGGCCAGCGGCGCCGATCCCGAGGGGCGGCCGGCCGGCCCCCAGGGGGGTGAGCTGCGATCTGGCGGGCGCAGCGCCTAGGCGCTGCGATCCGAGGCGCTGCGGCTCCGCGACGCCGCCCGTGGATCGCTTCCCGGCGCGCACCTCCGCCCGTGGCGACGCTCTTTCTTCGGAGCCGCTGCGCGGCCGGCCCTGTGGCGGCTTCCCACGGCCTGCGGACCTGCTTGTCGGCGGCCGCTGGGCTCCGGCAGATCCGGCCCCCATGCGACGGGATCAGCGTGCGCTTCGGCTGCGGCGTCGGTCGCTGCCCCTGGCCGGTGGCCTGGAAAACGCGGCGTCCTGGGCGGCGGCGGGGCTGGAACTTGCGCGCCGCCGTGGATCGCCGGTGGCCCGGGGTCGGGCGCGCCTGCGGGGCAGTCCTCCGGCGAGGACGAGCGGGAGCGACCCAGGGCCGGGAAACCATAGGGCCAAAGCAGGCCAGCCTGGGGGCCGCTGCCGCCGGGAGCTCCACGAACTTCGTGCCTTGACTGTTGCCGCCGCGGGCCGGGCCGGCGATAACGACACCGCCGTGGCGACCTCCAACCATCGACCGGCCCGCACCCTGGCCTTCGCCAACCAAAAGGGCGGCTGCGGCAAGACCACCACCGCGGTCAACCTGGCCGGGGCGCTGGTGGCCCAGGGCGAGCGCGTGCTGGTGATCGACAACGATCCCCAGGCCCACGCGACCCTGGCCCTGGGCGTCGCACCGGACAAGGGCTCCTCGATGGCCGAGGTGCTGTTCGGCGATCGGCCGCTGGATGGGATCCTGCGGCGGGTGCACGGGGGCCTGTACCTGGCCCCGGCGAACCTCGATCTGGGGCGCTTCGAGGCGGGGGCGTCCCGGCTGCTGCGCCCGGAGGCGGCCCTGACCACGGCCCTGCGGGAGCTTTCCGTGGCCGTCGACTGGGTGCTGATCGATTGCCCGCCGCGGGCGGACGGCATCCTGACCGCCAACGCCCTGGTCGCGGCCGACACGGTCTGCCTGGTGGTCGAGACGGGGGCCTTCTCTCTGCAAGGGGCGATCCGGGCCAAGGGACTGCTCGAGCGCATGGCCAGCGATCTCGACACCCAGCTCGACCTCAAGGTGATCGCCACCCTGTTCAACCGCCGCTCCCAGTTCGCCCGCGACGTGCTGATCGGGATGCAGGCGCGCTTCGGGACGCTGCTGTTCGACACCGCGATCCGCGAGAGCGTGCGGCTGCGGGAAGCCGCCGGGCACGGGCTGCCGGTGCAGGTGCTCGATCCTGAGTCGAAGGCCGCCGGAGATTTCAGGGCCCTGGCGGAGGAGGTCAGCGCCTACCTGCGCCGCCGCGAGCTCGAGCTGCAGCCGGACCGCTAGGCGGACCCGCGGCGCAAGGAGGTCTTCCCGGGCTGGGCCGGGGCCTGCGGGGCGGACGATCCGCAGGCCTGGGGGGGGCGGCCACACAGGCTGGGGCGGCGACCGGAGCGTGAGCCGGGGGCCCGGCGGAGGGCGCCCGGCAGCTCGGGCACCCCGGGAGGAGCCGGTGCCCGGAGCGGGCAGGGCGGTTGGATGCCAGGTCGGCGGATGCCGGCAGCTGGGACCGGCTCGGGAGCTTCGCGCGGCGCGGCCGGGCGCTGCCGGTCGGGTGCCTGCGAGCTCCGGCGCGCGCGCACGGCCCCGGGCAAGGCGCGTCGGGGTCGCAGCGACGCCTCTTCGCCCGAACTTGCCGCGGGCTGGGCGGCCTCGGGTCGTCGGCGGACTCCTCGCGAGCGCTGCGAGGGGCGCGGCTTTTCCGCTTTTCTGCGCCGGCTCGGCGGCGCGCTGCGTTCCAGCGGCGGGGGTCCGCGGCGGGCCTTCGCAAAACCCATACACACTGCCTAGACTGCGCGCGCCCATGGATTCCCTGGCCCTGCTCTGCAACCTGCACGGGGACGGTCCCGAGACCCTGCGCCGGCTGCGCCGAGCTGGCGTGTCGGACCTGCGGACCCTGTTCGCCCTGGGCCTCGAAGGGGTCGAGC
>JBIKLM010000401.1:0-4133 GCA_044359835.1 Planctomycetota bacterium | reverse complement strand
CTGGGGGGGGCGGGCCCGGGGGCGCCACCCCCCCCCCCGGCCACCTCAGCACCTCAGTTGTTTTTTGGGCCGCCTCCGGCGGCCGCGCAGGCTGGGATCGGCGCTGCGCGCCGGTTCCAGCCGGCGAAAGGCTTTGAGCGGATCGGATCGGGCCTAGCCCGAGTCGAGATTGATTCGTTTTCCGGTCCCCTGAGGTTCGAAGAGGGCGGGCGGAGGCGATTCGTGGGAGTTCAGGCGGCTGCAGGCGAATAGGGGCAATCGCCTGGATCTGCCCGACGCGCGCCGGCTCTGCTCCTGGCTCTGGACCTCCAGGGGGCCCTTGCGCCCCGTCGCCGATCGCGCCGCACCCCAGAGGTGCGGCGGTGCGATCGGCGGCGGAACTCCAGGGCCTCGGGATGGCCTGGTGCTGGGGGTGGCTCCCTAGGGCGCCCGTCGGTCGCTTCGGTGGGGCGTCCCTTGGCTGCCGACCGACCTCAGGGCACCTCAATGGTCGGGGAGGCGAGCTTTGCTCAGCCGGTCAATGCAGTTCGGCTTCGAGGGCGTTGCTGACGGCGACGCCTTGGGGGGCGCTGGGGTCGAGGGACCAGCACTGCAGCCACAGGGAGGTGCCGGGGGAGTTGGCGTTGAGGGTCTTGGTCAGGCTCCAGGTGCCGGTGGGGCCGGCGAACAGCGGGATCAGCTGGTCCGGGGCCGGCACCAGCAGGGCGCCGGAGAGCGGCAGGTCGACGCGGCTCGTGCCGAGCACCAGGTAGCCCAGGCTGAAAGCAGGGGCGCCGGCGAGGGCTAGGCCGAAGGGCGTGCCGAAGGCCAGCACGCCTTGCCCGGAGAGCTTGGGGGCGAGCGGCGCGCTGCCGGGTTGGCCCAGGCCCAGGTCGGTGAAGCCCAGCCCGAGGGCGTTGATCGCCGCTTGCAGGTCCAGCGCGGGCCCGATCGCTCCGCCGCCCCCGGTCTGGGGCTTGCCGGTCTGGCGCAGGAGGTTGCGCAGGGCCGCGGGGCTCGGCGGGTTGCCCAGGTACTGCTGGTGCAGGCCGGAGAGGATCGCGGCGGCCGCGGCCACGAACGGGGAGGCCGAGCTGGTGCCGCTGAAATAGGTGTATTTCTGGTTGTTGTCGCCGCCGAAGAAGAAAGCGCTGCCGTAGCCCAAAGTCAGCACCGATTCGCCCCAGGCCTGCAGGTCGACCCGCGAACCGAAGGTGCTGAAGGCCAGCTTGGAGTGGGCGGCGCTGGCGCTGCCGGCGCCGATCAGCAGCGCGCCGGAGTTGGGCTTGGCCATGTAGCTGGCGTAGGCCGGGGCATCCAGGTTCTGGTTGCCGTTGCCGGCCGCTCCGACCACGATCACGCCCGCCAGGACCCCGGCGCGGACCACGTTGTAGACCGCTCCATCCAGTTCGGCCGGGCCGAAGCCGCCGCCCGCGCCGTTGGCCTGCATCTCGAGCAGCACCACGTCGCCCGCCGCCGAATCGGCGATCGCGTTGGCGATGCAGGTCGCGCGGCGCGGCCCCTGCTGCACGCTCCACTCCGGGTAGGTGTAGATCGCCGCGGCGGGCGCCATGCCGCTCACGCCGTAGCCGTTGTGGGGCGCCGCCAACTGGCCGAGCACGGCCGTGCCGTGCTGCTCCCAGCCGTTTTGGAACACGAAGCTCGGGATGGTCTGGCCCGGTTCGGGGTGGGTCGGGATGTCGACCAGGTCCTCGTGGGCGGGATTCCAGCCGTATTCGCAATCGGAGATGCGCACCCCGGAGCCAAGGCCGAGCTGGCCCCAGGCGTAGAGCGCCTGCACACCCGGATCGGGGCCCAGGTAGGTCTGCTGGGGCTGCAGGTTGGGCGTCGTCGGCGGGATGTCGCCGGGCGGAGGCAGGCCATAGGCCTCGAGCTCGGCCCACTCGACCTCGGGGAAGCGCCGCAGCTCGGCGGCCCAGGCCTCGAGGGTCGCCTCGGGCACGCCCAGCTGCCAGGCCGGTTCCGTGCTGGCGCGCACCAGGCGCAGGTGGCCCGCCAGGTCGGCCGGCGCGAGCCCAGAAGCGGCCCGGGCGCGCGCTTCCAGCTCCGCGAGCCGCGCTTCGGGCAGGTCGAGGTGCGGTGCGAAGCGCAGACCGCGCTCCGCCGCAAAGCGCTCGAGCTCCGGCAGGGCGCGCTGGCCCGCGGCCCAGGGCCGCCCCGCGGCGTCGGCGCGCACGCGCCGGTCGTCCTTGAACTTGACCACCAGATGGTGGCCGGCGGGTGCGAGAGCTGCTGCGGGCGCGCCGTCCACGGGGACGGTCGGCGCTGCCTCCTGGGGCAGTGGGGCGATCAGGGCCAGGTGGAAGAGCAGGTGGAGCATGGAATTCGGCCGATCGGGGGGGGGCGCTGCCATCGAAACCGCGCTCGGGGATCCTGTCCAGGTGCCGCGGCCCAGCCCGCGGGGGGCTGGCCCCGCGGCCCGCGGCGGGGCTCCTCGGGCAGCGGCCCTCGCGAGGCAGCGGCTGTTCCCAGGCAACGGGTGCCCCGAGCGGTCGCGGCCCGACGGGTCTCGACGGGCGGCGCCGAACCCAGGTTCGCTGACGGGCCGGAGCGGTCCCGCAGGCGGGCGGCCCGGACCTGGGCGCGGCGGCGTGGACCCGGACGGGCGGCGTGGACCCGAGCGCGGCGGCCGACTCGCCCGGTGCCCAGGGCCGCGGATTCACCCCGCTACGGCCCGACCCGCTGGGACCCGCCCCGCGCCCGCCCTCAGCGTCCGTAGCGGGGCCGGCAAGGCACGCGCCGCGCCTAGGGCGGCACCTGCCGCGCCAGGGTCTTCGGCGCCTGCAGGCGGTAGGAAGCCCGCAGCAGCGCCTCGGCTCTGCCCCAGTCGATCGGCCCGCGGTCCAGGGCCAGCGAAACCCAGCCGCTCTTGGCCAGGTAGGCCGGGCGATAGAAGCGCTCCGGCTCGCTGACCACCAAGAACTCGCCGTCCCCCGGGGCGGCCTTGACCACCAGCGCGCGGCGCCCGTCGCCGTGGTGGTTGTCGAGCCAATAGCCGAAAACCTTGGCGCGCACCTTGAAGCTGGTGTGGTCGCCGAAGGACTCCGCCCTGCCCTCCGGCAGCGCCAGGGCCAGGCGGGTCAAACGCTCCAAACTGTCCTCGCCCGGCTTGCGGCTCGCCTTTCTGGCCATGGACGAGATTCTAGGCCTCGCAGGCCCACCAAGCCTCGGGACGAGACCCGGCGCTGTGGCTCCCGAAGGCGTCGACACGGAAGGCCGACCCAAGAGGGGGGGCGGGCGCCGGCAGCCTTTGCCCCCATGAACGGCCCGGGGTCCCGGTCGAAGCCCGCGGGCCCTGCGAGAATTCTGCGGACCCTGTAGAAAGCGCGGGAGGCCGTTCGTCCTTGCGGGGCGGCGGGGGCGTGGTGCTCCGGCCGCGCCCCCAACGAACCCGAAGCCCTGGAACCCCACGAGGGAGACCGACCATGCCCAAGTACATGCTGATCCTGCGCGACGACATCACCAAGGACCTCTCCGGCATCGGTCCGGAGCAGTTCGGCGAGATCCTGGCCGCCTACGAGGCCTGGGGGGCCAAGCTCGCCAAGAGCGGCAACCTGCAGCTCGGGCGCAAGCTGCAGAACGAGGGCGGGCGGGTGCTCAAACCGGATGCGAGCGGCAAGCAGGTCACGGCCAAGGACGGCCCCTACGTGGAGACCAAGGAGGTGGTCGGCGGGGTCTACCTGATCAGCGCGCGGGACTACGACCACGCGGCCAAGCTCTGCGAAGGCCACCCCCATTTCCGCTTCGGGTCGATCGAGGTGCGCGAGATCGACTTCATGGGCGGTCCAGAGCAGTGAGCGAGGGCCCGTGAATCCGCGGGATCCCCTGCGGGACGACCCCGTGGTGCGCCTCAACCGCGCCGTTGCGATCGCCAAGACCGAAGGTCCCGCCGCGGGTCTCGCGGCCCTCGAAGAGCTCGAAGGGGACGGCGCTTTGGCCGCTTACTTCCTGCGCCTCGCAACCCGCGCCCAGTTCTGCTGGCTGCTCGGCCGCCACGCCGAGGCCGAACAGGCCCTGCTCGGCGCCCTGGCTCTGCCGTGCAGCTTGCCCGAACGCCGCCTGCTGGAAGGCCGACTCGAAGCCCTGCGCAGCGGCGCGGACGCACCGCTTTGGTGAGAAACCCGCAGGTCTGA
>JBIKLM010000049.1:0-14452 GCA_044359835.1 Planctomycetota bacterium | reverse complement strand
GTCTGGTCCTCGACCGGGGGCCTGATGCCCCAGCGCATCCCCGAGCACCTGGTGGTCATCGGCGGCGGCTATATCGGGCTGGAGCTGGGCATGATGTACCGCAAGCTGGGCAGCAAGGTGACCGTGCTGGAGGGCACCGCCGGCGCTTTGCCCGGCCAGGAGAAGGACTGCGTCAAGGCCATCGAGCGCTCGCTCAAGAAGATGGGCATCGAGCTGATCACCGAGGCCTTCGCCCAGTCCTACGAGACCCTGGGGGCCAAGAAGGGCATCAGCTACAAGCGCCGCGACAAGCTCGAGAGCCTGGAGTGCGACCAGATCCTGTCGACCGTGGGCCGCAAGCCCTACAGCGAGGGCTTGGGGCTCGACAAGGTGGGCCTCAAGGCCGACCCCAAGGGCTTCCTGACCGTCGACAAGCAGATGCGCACCCAGGTGCCCAACATCTACGCCATCGGCGACATCGCCGGACAGCCGATGCTGGCCCACAAGGGCAGCAAGGAGGGCCTGGTCTGCGCGGCGGCGATCAGCGGCTTGCCGGACGAATACGACGTGCGCTGCGTGCCGGCGGTGATCTTCACCTCTCCCGAGGTGGCCTCCGTGGGCCTGACCGAGGAGCAGGCCAAGGCCCAGGGCCGCGAGATCGCCGTGGGGCAGTTCCCCTTCGCCGCCTCCGGCCGCGCCATGAGCCTGATGGAGACCGAGGGTTTCGTGAAGGTGATCGCCGACGCCAAGACCGACGAGGTCCTGGGCGTGCACATGGTCGGCCCCGAGGTGACCGAGCTGATCGCCGAGGCCACCCTGGCGATCGAGATGGGCGCCACCACCGAAGACATCGCCCGCACCATCCACGCCCACCCGACCCTGCCGGAGGCGATGATGGAAGCGGCCGAGGCCGTGCACACCATGGCGGTGCACATCTTCCAGAAGCGCGGCTGAGCCTCCGTGCGCCCCAGCGCGGCAGAGCGCCGGGTCGGTCCCGGCCCCGGGGTGCTTCGGCTCCGGCGAGGTGCGGCCCATGGCTGAGCCGTCGCGGCCCGGGAAGCCGGCCGGGCCGGTGTTGCTGGACGGTCCGCCGCCAGGCGAGCCGGGAGGGGTCTGCGCCGAGCCGGCGGCCGGCGCGGCCCCTGGCGCGCTCGAGTGCCGCTGGCTCGGCCGCTTGGGCTATGGCGCGGGCCATGCCCTGATGCAGCGCGTGCTGGCGCAGCGCCTGGAGGACCGTGTCCCGGACCAGCTGCTGCTGCTCGAGCACGACGAGATCGTGACCCTCGGGCGGCGCACGGCCCCCGGTTCCTGGGAAAGTCTTTCGGTGCCCACTTTGGAGGTCGAGCGCGGCGGCGAGGCCACCTGGCACGGCCCGGGCCAGCTGGTGGGTTATCCGATCCTCGCGCTGCCGCCGCAGCGCCGCGACCTGCACCGCTACCTGCGCGACCTCGAGCAGGTGCTGATCGAAGCGCTCGCCGAAGTGGGCCTGCCCGCGGAACGCCGCCCGGGCTTCACCGGCGTGTGGGTCGGAGCCCAGAAGCTCTGCTCGATCGGCGTCGCCGTGCGGCGCTGGGTCACCTGGCACGGCTTCTCGCTCAACGTGTGCAACGATCTGTCGCGGCTCGAGGGCTTCGCCTCCTGCGGCCTCGCGCCCGGCAGCATGGGGCGGGTCAGCGACCGGGTGCCGGTGCCTGGCGACGACGCTCTGCTGGCGCGCTGTGTGGCGCGGCATTTCGCCCGTTGGCATGCGAGCTGGAGCGCCTCGGGGCGCCCGGCGTGAGACCGGCCTGAGGCCCGCTCGCCGCCGCGCGGCGCGGGGCGAAATCCTCGCTCGGAAGCCGCTTCCGAGGCTCCGAAAGGTCGATCGATCGCGGTCCAGAAGCCGGATCCTCGGCCGGTCTGTGTGCGCCCGGCAGATCGGCGCGGTTTTCGAGAGCTTGCGTCCAGTCCCTTCGGCGGGCGGGTCGAAGTGAGACCAGTTTCGTCCTCGCCCGAGGACCGAATGCATGGAGCCTCGTCAGAACCCTGCCCTCCACTCCGGCTCGGCCCCCCGGCTGCCCGGAAGTCCCTTCCGTCCCGGTCCCTGGATCCTGCCGGTGGGGGTCGGCGGCCTGATCGGCGCTTGGTTCGGTCCGGAGGCCGGCCTGGCGACCCTGGGCCTGTTCTCCCTGGGCCTCAGCCTGCACGGGCCGGGCTCCCGTTCCGCCGAGGTTCCGGCCGCGGCCGGGCCCGAAGCGGGCCTTCCGGCGGCCTCCGAAGGGGCCGCTCCGACGTCCGCAACCCAGCCCGCGCCGATCTCCCCGACGACCTTGCTGGCCGAGCTGGCCCCCGAGATCAGCGGTGCCTTGCGCGGCATGGGGCGGGTCGCCGGCCAACTGGCCGAGACCGACCTGACCTTGGCCCAGCGCGACCTGGTCGACACCCTGTCCGGATCGAGCGCCACCCTGGGGCACCTGCTCGGCGACGTGCTCGACCTGGCGCGCATCGACGCCGGCCGGCTCAAGCTGCGCCGCCGCGACTTCCAGCTCGCCGCGGTCACCGACCAGCTCAGCGAAGAGCTGATGCCGCTCGCCTGGCGGCGGGGCCTCGAGCTCTCGATCGAACTGGCCGCCGAACTGGGCGACTGGCACTGGGGCGACGAACGCCGCTTGACCCAGCTGCTCTCGCACCTGCTGCGCGGCTGCCTCACCAACACCGACCGGGGCGAGGTGCGCTTGGTCGTGCTGCCCGCCAGCCTGGGCGACGACGGCAAGGGCCCGCTGCGCTTCGAAATCCACGATTCGGCGCCCGTGCACACCCGTGCGGCCATGCTGCGCCTGCTGGAGGGCACCCCCAGCTCGGTCGAGAACCTGGCCGAGCTGGATCTGTCCCTGGGCCTGCTGCTGGCCCGCGGCCTGGTCGACGTGATGGGCGGGCGCATGGGCAACCAGCCCAAACCCGAGGGCGGCAACCTGTTCTGGGTCGAGCTGCCCCTCGAAGCCACGCAGGGCCCGAAGCAGCAGCTCGGCGCCGACACCAGCCAGCTGCTGGGCCGCAAGCTGCTGGTGGTCGAAGCGCGCGCCGCGGCGCGCACGACGCTGGTGACCGCCACGCGCCGCCTGGGCCTGATCGTCGACGAGGCCGAGGGTTTCGACCAGGCCCTGGAGCGGCTGGCGCGCTCGTTGGCCGAGGGCGAGCCGTTCGAAGTCCTGCTGGTCGACGACGAGCTGCAGGGCGGGCGGGGCCGCGAGTTGGCCCAGCGCGTGGCCCGCGAACGCGCCGGCCGACTGCCGGCGGTCGTGCTCTTGACCCCCGCCGGCCGCCCGCAGGATCCCGCGCGCCTGGTCGAGCAAGGCGTCGACGCCTGGATCCCCAAGCCGGTGCGCGTGCAGCGGCTGACCGAGGCCCTGCTGCACGTCTGCCGGCCGGAACAGCGCGCAACGGCGCCCGCAGCCGACCCCGCCGCCGGAGCGCCGGCGCCGGCCCTGTTGGCTTCGCCCGGCGAGCAGCCGGCTCAGCGCCGCGTGCTGATCGCCTGCCCGGAGGCTTCCAGCCAACGCCTCCTGGACGCCTGCCTGCGCCAGGGCCAGGCGCGCACCAGCCTGGTCTCCGCGCTCGCCGAGCTGCCCGAGCGCTTCGCCGACGGCGTCTACGATCTGGTGCTGATCGACAGCCACGAACCGCCCGCCGCTCGCCTGGCGGCGCTCTCGACCCTGCGCGCCATCGGACTCAGCAGCGGCAGCCGCGTGCGCCTGGCGGCCCTGGTGGAGCCGGAAAACTTTGCCGCTGAGCTCGAGATCTGGCTCGAAGCCGGAGCGGATCTGTGCCTGCCGCGACCCCGTTCGGGCGCCGACTTCGCGGAGCTGGTCGGCCTGCTGCTCGAATCCACGGCTGCGACCTCCAGTGGCCGCACCGAGAAACTCGAACATATCGAGTCCGCATCGCCTTTCCGACCTGCCATGCAGAACACCGACCAGCCGCTGCTCGATCTCGAAGTCGTCCAAAGCCTCAAGGAGCTGGGCGGTCCCGAAGACCCCGGCCTGTTCGCCGAGCTGGTCGAGATGTTCCTGCGGGACACGCCGCCGCGCATCCAAGCGATGCTCGAGGCCTCCAGCAATGGCGATCCCATGGCCCTGGCCCGCGCCGCACACTCGATGAAGTCGAGCTGTGGAAACCTGGGCGCGATGAGCCTGGCGCACCTGTGCCAAGCGATCGAAGCCGGCGGCCGCCAAGGCGACCTCGAGGCGGTGCGCTCCTTGGTGCAGCGCTCCAGCGAAGAGTACCAGAAGGTCGCCCAGGCCCTGCGCGGCCAGCTCTGAGCCCGACACACCCCTCGCATCCGCCACAGCGAGCCCCACGATGCGCAAGGAGTTCGAAGAACTCAAACAGTCCGGACAGCTGCCCTCGCCCGCCGGCGTGGGCATCCGGATCCTGACGCTGACCCAGGAGGAAGAGTGCTCCCTGGACGAGCTGGTGGCGACCTTGCAGGTCGACCCGGCTCTGACCGGGCGCATCCTCAAACTGGCCGCCTCCGCTCAAGCCGCCAGCGCCATGCCGGTCGCCTCGCTCAAAGAGGCCGCCATGCGGCTCGGGCTGCGCACGGTCACCAGCGTGGCCCTGGGCTTCTCGGTGATCTCCGACGATCGCCCGGAATCCTGCCCCAACTTCGACTACGAGCTCTATTGGTCGGCTTCCCTGGCCTGCGGCCTGGCCTCCCAGGAGCTCTCCCAGCGCCTGGGCCTGGCCACGCCGGCCGAGGCCTTCACCTGCGCGCTGCTCTCGCGCATCGGCCAGCTGGCCCTGGCCTCCTGCCACCCGCTCGAGTTCTCCGAGCTGCTCGAGCAGGTCCAGCGCGACCCGAACCAGAGCCTGCGCGAGCTCGAGACCGATCGTTTCGGCATCGATCACACCGAGATCGCCGAGGCGATGATGTTCGAGTGGGGTCTGCCCTCGGCCTTCGGCGAGGTGGCGCGCTGCCTGGAGGACGAGAACGGCGACCAGAAGCTGGACGGCTACGCCCGCGAGCTGTGGCGCGTGATCCGCGACGGGGCCATCATCGCCAGTCTGTGCATGCAAGGCGACAACCCCTCGGCCTCGCTGGTGGACGACCTGATCCATCTGCGGCAGCGGCTGGAGGTCATGGGCGTCAACCTGACCGAGGTCTGCGACGCCGTGCTGCGCCAATGGGTCGAGTGGGGCGCCATGCTCTCGCTGCCCACCAAGGAGCTGGCCTCCAAACTGTCGCCGGTCAACGTGCTCGGCAGCCTGGCGCGGCGCCGCGAAGAGCACCAGGCCCAGGCCCAGGGCGAGGCTTGCAGCCTGCATGCCACCGGGATCCGCGTGTTGGCCGTGGACGACGATCCGCTGTCGCTGCGCGTGATCGAGAAGCTGCTGCGCGAGGCCGGACACGAGGTCTTCACCGCCAAGAACGGCCGCGAGGCCCTGGCCTTGACCCTCAAGGTGCGGCCCCAGGTGGTCGTGACCGACTGGCAGATGCCCGACATCGACGGCCTGGACTTCTGCCGCGCCCTGCGGCGCAGCCGCTTCGGGCGGCGCATCTACGTGCTGCTCTTGACCGGCAACGACAACGACGAGCAGATCCTGGAGGCCTTCGACGCCGGGGTCGACGACTACATCGTCAAGCCGGTCAAGCCGCGCCTGTTCATGGCCCGCCTGCGGGCCGGCATCCGGCTGGTCAAGCTGCAGGAGCAGGTCGAGCGCGACCAGGCCATGCAGATCAAGAACGCCACGATGATGGCGCGCATGAACCGGCAGCTCAAGGAGGCGGCCAACACCGACTTCCTGACGCACCTGCCGAACCGGCGCTGCGCCATGGAGCAGTTCCAGAAGGAGTGGCGCACGGCCCTCGAGCTGGGGGCGCCGCTCTCGGTCCTGATGATGGACATCGACCACTTCAAGACCGTCAACGACACCTACGGCCACAACACCGGCGACGCCGTGCTGCGCGAGACCGCGCGGGTGATCAAGATGGCCGTGCGGCGCAACGACACCGCCGCCCGCATTGGCGGGGAAGAGTTCCTGGTGATCTGCCCGGGCGCCGACCTGGACGAGTCCCTGATGATCGGCAACCGCATCCGCCAGCGGGTCGAGGAGAACCTGGTGCGCTTCGGCGACTTCCATTGCAACGTGACCATCTCGATCGGCTGCGCGGAGAACCTCGCCGGAGTCCAGGACATCGACCATCTGCTGCGCCTGGCGGACGAAGCCGTCTACGTCTCGAAGTCCGCCGGCCGCAACCGCGTCTCCGCAGCCCCGCGGCCGACGCCGCCCGGCCAGGTCAAGTCGGCCTGAGCCGGGCCGCAGGGCCCCACGCCGATCGACGAACGGCCCGCCCTGCGGGGCCCCGGGCCAGCGCTGCCAAGGGGGGCGACGGCCGACGGCGCTCCGACCCTGGCCCGCCGCGGCCGGTCCGGCCGCGCGGATCGGCCTCGCTCGACGCGCAGGCACAGCCCGGTTCGTCGGCAGAGCCTGCGGAGCGCGACGCCGCCGCCCGGCATCGACGCCCGCCCCCGATTTCGGCCCCGGTCGAAGCCGGCGGAACGCAGCCGCGCCGCCGCAGCGTCCGGCCCGGGCCTCGATCCGGGCCGCCGGCCGTCGCCGGGTGCTGACAGCCTGAGAAAAAATCGACTCGGGCTGCGCCCGAGCCGTCAGACCAGGCCGTCAGATGCCCTTTGGGCCGCCATCCGGCGGCCGCAGAGGCTGGGATCGTCGCTGCGCGCCGATTTTTTCCCAGCCTCTGAGAGTTTGGCGCGATCCGGCGCTGCCCCTTCGATCTTGGGCCCCCGGGGCCTGCTGGCCGGGGCCAGCAGGCCGCTCGCGGGGCCTGCGAGCAGGGGCCGGGGAACGCTGGCCCAGCGCAGGGATCCAGCGGGCGCAACTCGCCGCTTGGCTGCGCTCGCGGACGGGTTCGCCGCGAAGTTCCGGCCTGGTGGTGGATCCTTCGAGCTGGCAGGCTAGCTGGACCATGAAGGCCAGCGACGGGATCACATCCAGCGGGCGCCTGGCGCGGCTGTATGCCCGCCTGGGGATCGAGACCCGGCCGGCGCGGGCCTGGGCGCTGTACGACTTCGCCAATTCGGCTTTCATTACCACGGTCGTCGCGGCCCTGTTCCCGATCTACTTCGAGTCGGTGGCCGCCGCGGACCTGAGCGAGCGCGAAGCCACGGCGCTGTTCAGCTGGTCGACGACCCTGGCGCTGGTCTTGACCGCGCTGCTGAACCCGTTGCTCGGCCCGGTGGCCGACTATCTGGCCTGGCGCAAGCGCTTCTTCGCCGCCTTTCTGGCCCTGGGTGTGCTCGCGACCGCCGGCCTGTTCACGGTCGGGGAGGGGGACGCCCTGCGGGCGGCGCTGCTGTTCGGCCTGGCCAACATCGGCGCGGCCGGCAGCTTCGTGTTCTACGACGCGCTCCTGCCCCACGTGGCGCCGCCGGAGCGCATCGATCGGCTTTCCACCACCGGCTATTCCCTGGGCTATCTGGGCGGCGGCCTGCTGCTGGCCCTGAATCTGCTCTGGATCCAGCAGCCGGGCTGGTTCGGTCTGCCCTCCGGCGAGGGCCTCGACGCCGATGCCAAGACCCTGCCGGCCCGCCTGGCGTTCCTCTCGGTCGCGGTCTGGTGGGCGCTGTTCTCCCTGCCGCTGCTGCGGCGCGTGCCCGAGCCGCCGCGCACCCTCGAGTCCGACGAGCGCGCCGGGCAGGGCGGCCTCCAGGTGGCCTTGACCCGCCTGCGCGAGACCTTCGCCGAGCTGCGCCAGCACCGCGACGCGGGCCTGATGCTGCTGGCCTTCCTGCTCTACAACGATGGCATCTCGACCATCTTCCGCATGGCGGCCTGGTTCGGGGCCCAGCGCGGTTTCGAGTCCCCGCTGCTGATCGGATCGATCCTCTTGGTGCAGGCCCTGGGGGTGCCCTGCGCCCTGGGATTCGCCGGGCTGGCGCGCCGGCTCACGGCCAAGACCGCCATCCTGATCGGGGTGCTGTCCTACCTCGGCATCACGCTGCTGGCCTTCTGGATGAGCACCGAAACCCACTTCCTGATGCTGGCCGTGGCCGTCGGCCTGGTGATGGGCGGCACGCAGGCTCTCTCGCGCTCGCTGTTCGCTTCGCTGATCCCCAAGCACAAATCGGGGGAGTATTTCGCCTTATTCGGCGTGCTCGAGAAGTTCGCCGGCATCTTCGGGCCGCTGCTGTTCGCCCTGACCGCTGGCGCCCTGCCGGATGGGCAGCAGCGCTTCGCGGTGCTGACGATCGCGCCGTTCTTCCTGCTCGGGGCCCTGGTGCTGTGGCGCGTGGACGTGCCCCGCGGCCAGGCGCGCGCGCGGGCCCTCGAAGCCGCTACCGAGCCGCTCTGACGACGGCTCTGCCGGCGGACTCCGCGCTCACTCCTCGTCGCCGCGCGAACGCAGGGCCAGGAAGCGCTCCAGGGTCGAGCGCGCCTGGGCCGCACCCGGGCCACCGATCTCCGTGCGGTACCCGTGGACCACGTTGAGGCCGCACAGGCGCCGCGCCCGCAGCGAGGCCTTGGCCTTGACCGGCGCCTCCCCGGGGAACAGATCGAGGTGCACCTCGTAGCAGCGCTCGCTCTCGAGCATCCAGGGCTCCTCCGCGTCGAACAGCACCGCGCAGCCCGAAGGCGATACGTCGAAGAGCTGGCCCTCGCGCACCTGGCCGCCGTCGGGCCCCACCAGCCGCGCGCGCACCGGGTTGTCGAAGTTGATGCGCACGCGGCGCTCGCGGCGCTGGCCGACCAGCTCGGCCAAGGCCGCCGCCTCCTGGGTCTCGACCTGGAACTGATAGCTGTGCTCGCCGCCGCCCAGCCGCCAGGAACAGGCCTTGGCCGGGGTCGCCAGCGCGCCGATGTCGTCGCGCAGGTCGAAGTGCAGCACCACCGGCTCGCCGATGGTCAGTTTGGGCGCGCGCCGTTCCGGGAATTGGACGGTGACCTTGGCGCCGTCGCGGGCCAGATCGATCTGGCAATCCGTCGCGGCGTAGGAATCGGGCTGGCCCAGGGGGGCCACGATCACGCGGATCGTGGTTTCCACGTCGGAAACCGAAGCGAGCGGGGGAAGCATGGGCAACCCTGTCCTTCGACCGTCCCGAGGGGCCGACTCAAGCCGGGGAACCCGGCGGACTGGGGCCGTCAGCGCCCCGTCCGGCTCCCTCGGTCGGCGCCCCGGCGACGATCAGAGGGCAGCTGGAGCCGATCCGGCGGGCGCACCGGTCGCGCTTTGGAGGCCAAAGGCCCGCGTTCGGGCCGAGGGCACCCCGGCGAGCGCACCTGGGCTAAGTTGAGGGCCGTGCGCGCCGCCTTCTTTTTCCTGGCCCTGGCCGGGCCCTGGCTCCAGGAACCCCAGATCCAGCCGCCCCTCCCGGCGCCCGGGCCCGCCGACCTGCTGGCCGAGATCGGCCTCGAGTTCTCCTCCGCCGCCCTGGCCGACCTCTTGGCAGCGAGCCCGCGCCCGCCCCTGCCCCCGAGCCCGGGCAATCCCTGGGCCGACGACCTGGGCGCGGCGCGCCTCGGCCAGCGCCTGTTCTTCGACCCCGGTCTCTCCTGGGGCGGCGCGACCCACTGTGCCTCCTGCCATCCCCCCAACCGGCTGTTCACCAACGGGGTCATGGACCTGCGCGGCCCGGAGGCCCTGCGCCGCCAGAGCCCGACCTTGGTGGACGCGGCCTACCTGCCCTGGTTCGGCTGGACGGGCAGCAGCGACAGCCTGTGGGCCCAGGCCCTCGGCCCGCTCGAGGACGTCACCGAGCACGACGGCAACCGGGTGGCCTTCGTGCATCACCTGGCCGAGGCGCCGGAGCTCGCCGCTTCCTATGCAGCGCTCTTCGGGCCGCTGCCCAGCGCCGAGGAGCGCGCCCGCTGGCCGCGCGAGGCCAAGCCCATCCCCGCCCGGCCGAGCCACCGCCTCGCGCAGGCCTGGCAGGCCATGGCCCCCGCCCAGCAGGAGGCGGCCAGCCGGGTGCTGGTGAACATCGGCAAGGCGATCGAGGCCTACGAGCGGCGCCTGCTGAGCGGACCGGCGCCCTTCGACGCCTTCGTGGACGGGCTGCGGCGCGGCGATCGCGGGGCCCTGGAGGCCTACGGACCGGCGGCTGCCCGCGGGGCCTTGGTGTTCTTCGAGCGCGCGCGCTGCCAGCGCTGCCACAGCGGCCCCAACTTCAGCGACGGCGGCTTCCATGACAACCGCGCGCCGGTGCTCGAGCCCGAGCGCGAGGACCCCGGCCGGGCCCTGGGGCTCGCCAAGTTGGCGGCCAGCCCCTTCAACGCTTGGGGCCCCTTCGGCGACCCCCGGCTCCCGCCCCCGGCGCTGCCGGCCGCCGAGTCGCAGCGCGGCCTCTGGCGCACGGCGCCGCTGCGCAATCTGAGCCGGCCCGGCGGCTACACCCACGAGGGCCAGCTGCACAGCCTCGCCGCCGTGATCGAGCACTATTCGAGCCTCGCGGGCGCCCGTCCCGCCGAGGCCGGCCGGCCCGCGGAGGTCGAGCCCCTGGACCTCAGCGCCGACGAGCGCGCCGATCTGGAGTCGTTCCTGCGCTCCCTGCAGGGCCCGCCGCCGCCGGAGACCTGGCGCCAGCGGCCGCGCGCCGAACCCGCCGGCGGTTGACCCCGGGCGCCTCCTGCGTGCGCTCTTGTGAAGGCCGGCCCCGGGGCCGGACCGATCCGAGCGTCCGAGGTCGGCGCCCCAGCGGGCGGACCGCTTGGCGCCCGGGTGGCGCTCCGAAGCTCCGGAGCAACGCGGCGCGCCGGCCGTGCGGGCCCGGCCGGCGTCCGCGGCCGGTCCGGGTCCGGGCCCTGGCGGGCGGGCCGGCCTCCCATCGTGGGGGGATGCGATGCGATGCGATGCGCCGATCGAAGGGCCCCCGCGCGCCCCCGTCTGGGAGCGGGCCTGCTAACCTCGGCCTTCGTGGCTCTGCCCAGCCAGCCGGACGATCCGCCCCCTGGGGATCCCCCGCCTCTGCCTGCGGGGGCTGCACCGCTGCCTTCCGACGAATCCGCGCCGGGGCCCTCCGCGCCGCCCGGCGCGCTCCCGGAGCGCGCCAAGCTGCGCACCGGCCCGGGTCTTGAATTGGACGGCATGGGCCTGCCCGAGCAGCTCCTGGCCGCCCTCAGCGCGGGCGATCGGGCCGCCAGCGGCGAGATCTTCCGACAGCTCTACGCGCACCTGCACAGCCATGCGGCGCGGCTGATGAGCCGTCAGCCGCCCGGCCACACCCTGCAGGCCACGGCCCTGGTGGGGGAGGCCTATCTACGCTTGTTCGGCGAATCCGCTCCGCGGCCGGTCCTGTCCCGCGAGCACCTGCTGGCCATGGCGGCCCGCGCCATGCGCTGGGTGTTGATCGACCACGCGCGCACCAAGCGCCGCGACAAGCGCGGCGGCGGCGTCGACACGGTGCCCCTCGACGGGGTCTTCGTGACCTACGAATCCAAGGACTTCGACCTGCTGGCCCTGGACGAGGCCCTCGAAGGCCTGGGCCGCCTCGATCCGGATCTGGTGCGCTTGGTGGAGCTGCGCTTCTTCGGCGGCCTGTCGATGGAGGAGGTGGCCACCGTGCTAGGCAAACCCCTGCGCAGCCTGGAACGGGATTGGACCTTCGCCAAGGCCTGGCTGATGAAGCGCATGGCCTGAGCAGCGCAGCCCAGCCTCGCGCCCGATCCACCCCGCGGCGCCGCCCGGCGGAGCGAGGGGGGGCCGCTGCCGTTCTCGACGACCCCGACGACCCCGACCGCTCCGCCGGCCTTGCCCCGGCGCACGCCCATGACGACCCCTGAATCCGATGCCTCCGAACCGGCGGGCGAGCACTCGCGCTCGCGTTACGTCCAGGTCCAGGAGGCCTTCAACCAGGCCCTCGACCTGCCGGAGCGCGAGCGGGCCGAATTCCTGATCGCCCTGCGCCGCCGGGACGCGGCCCTGGCCGCCGAGCTGGAGGAGCTCCTGCGCATCCAGCCCGTGGCCAACGCGCTGCTCGAGCCTCCCGAGCTCGACCTTGCGCCCGCGGCCCAGGGCGAAACCGAGCCCGAGGACTGTATCGGGCGCCGGCTGGACCAATTCGAGCTGCTCGAGGAGCTCGGCTCGGGCAGCGCCGGGCGCGTCTTCAAGGCCCGCGACGTGCACCTCGACCGCCTGGTGGCGATCAAGGTCCTGCGCGGCGCCTTGGCCGCGCCGCAGGCCCGCGAGCGCTTCCGCCGCGAGGCGCGGGCGGCGGCCAGCCTGCGCCATCCGGGCATCGTGCCGATCCTGACCGCCGGGGAGGCCGAGGGCCAGGCCTACATGGTCATGGAGCTCGTGCCAGGGCGCAGCCTGCGCGAGTGGATCGAAGCGGCCCGCGCCGCGCGCGCCGCGGGCCGGCCCCTGCCCGCTGGCCAGCTCGATTGCTCCGCTCCCCGCAATGCGGCCGACCTGGTGCGGCGCGTGGCCCTGGCCCTGGCCCACGCCCACGCCCGCGGCATCGTCCATCGCGACGTCAAGCCCGCCAACATCCTGATCGACGAGCGCGGCTGGCCCCTGCTGGCCGACTTCGGACTGGCCAAGCTGCCCGATGCCAAGGACCTGACGCGCACCGGCGAGCTGTTCGGGACCCCGCACTACATGAGCCCGGAGCAGGCCCAGGCCGTGAAGCTGCGGATCGACCATCGCACCGACATCTACTCGCTGGGCGCCGTGCTGTACGAGCTGCTCGCCGATCGACCGCCGCCCTCCGGCGACAGCGTTCAGGAGGTCTTGCACCACATCGTGCATCAGCGCCCGGTGCCCCTGCGGCGCGCGGCGCCGGCGGTCCCCCCGGCCCTGGCGCTGATCTGCATGAAGGCGTTGCGCTATCGGCCCGAACGGCGCTACGCCGACGCCAATCAGCTGGCCGCCGACCTCGGGCGGTTTCTCGAGAGCCAGCCGGTGGTGGCGCGGCCGCCGGGGCTCGTGGAGGCGGTCGGGGAGCGCCTGCGCAGCCGGCGCCGGCTGCTCGCTTTCGCGCCGGCGGTGCTGCTGCTGGGGGCCGGGGCTGCCCTGGGAGGCCAGCGCGTCCTGGGTTGGCAAGCACGCCGCAGCCAGCGCCCGCGCTGGCGGCTGCGACTGACGGATTCCGACCGCCGCGCCGGCGTGCGCGCTTGGCTGCGGCCGCTCGATCTGGAGACCGGTCTCTCGTTCGGCGCCGCGGGCGAAGCACTGCGCCTGACGGGCAGCGAAACCGAGCTGCGCCCTCCCGCGGGTTACTGGCGGCTGGTGCTGCTGGGGCCCGACGGCCGCAGCGCCGAGATCTTCCGCCACCTGGCCGCGGGCGACGTGGTGGACCAAAAAGTCGTGCTGGCCCACCCCGACGCCTCGGCAGCGGGAGCCGTGCGCCTGCCGGCGGGACGTCGACGGGTGGCCTTTTATTCGAAACCCAGAGGTATGCGCCAGGAGTTCGAGCTCGAGCTGCCCGCCTTCCAGATCGACAGGGCTTGCGTGTCCCTAGCCGAGTTCCAGCGGTTCCTGTCAGCGACGAACCGCTTCGACGCGTTGCCGGACCCCCTGGCCCAGGTCCTGCGCGTCGAGCTGCCTCCGGACCTGGCCGTGCGGCCCGCGGTCGGCATGGATTTCAGGCTGGCACGCGACTACGCCCTGTGGGCCGGCAAACGCCTGCCCACGCCGGCCGAATGGCAGACCGCCGTGGGCGGCTCCGAGCCCGCCTGGCTGCCCCCGGCGGAGGCCTTGGTGGGCCAGTCCTCGATCATCCTGGGGCGCCCCGATCGACCCACGGGCAGCGACCCCAACGAGAGTCTGGAGCTCTTCCGTCGCGGCGCCGAAGCGGTCCTCGAGGATGGGCCTGGCCAGGGGCCCTACGGGCTGCATCGCGCCATCGGCAACGTCTGGGAATTCGCGGAAACCCCCGCCCTGTCCCACGACGACGCGGGCCGCTTCGTGCCCGTGAGCGACAGCGCCGCCTCGCATGGCATCGCTTGGAACAGCCAGCCGGCGTTCTACTCGCCCAGCGTGTCCGCGGTGACCCTGCCGCGGTACTTTCTCGAGCGCGACTACGACCTCGGTTTGCGCTGCGCCAAGAGCCTGGATCCCCTGGCCTGAGCCGGCCGGGGGCGGGCGCTCCGCGGCCCCGCCGTGCGCCGTTGGCGCGGGGCAGCCAAGCGAGCGCGGCTGCTGACGCGGAACGGACGCTGCTCGAGCGCGGCCGTCGGCGCACGTCGACCCGCCGACGCCGAGCGACGGCGCGGGGTCAGATTCATCGCGAAAAATGGTCCGCGAAAATCGCGTTAATTCCTGTTTTTGCGTGGCGCTCCGATGCAGCGGGCACAGCGCGGCGAAAAGCGAGAAATAACCGATTCCATGGGACCGCGTTCGATCGCTCTGCTCGAACGGCTGCCGGCCACGCCGCCGAATCCGTGCGCCCCGCGAAGCACAGCCGGGGCTCGCGCCGCTCGCCTACGACGGTCGGATCCTCGACGTCGGGAGCTCCCACCCGACGCCAGTTCCCCTGGT
>JBIKLM010000048.1:0-14470 GCA_044359835.1 Planctomycetota bacterium | reverse complement strand
GCGGGAGGTCGCGGCCGCCTACATGAACGATCTGATCCTGCTGTTCCTGGGGGCCTTCTTCCTGGCCTTCCTGCTGGAGCGCTGGGGTCTGCATCGCCGCCTGGCCCTGGAGGTGGCCGGGCGCGTCGGCGCGCGGCCGCGGCGCCTGGTGCTGGGCTTCATCCTGGCCGCGACGCTGCTGTCGATGTGGCTCAACAACACCGCCTGCGCGCTGATGCTGATGCCGATCGCCGACGCGGTGGTCGCCGCCGTCGATCCGCCCGAATCGGGCCGCCGGCACACGCCCTTCGCCGCGGCTCTGCTGCTCGGAATGGCCTACGCCTGCAGCGTCGGCGGCATGCTCACCCCGGTCGGCACCGCGCCCAACCAGGTGTTGCTCGGCCAGCTGCAGGCGCGCTTTCCCGAACGGCCCGAAATCGGCTTCCACGAGTGGATGCTGGCGACCCTGCCGATCGGGCTGCTGTTCGTGCCCCTGTGCTGGTGGCTCCTGACGCGCTTCGCCCTGCGCGTCGACGGCGACAGCCTGGCCGGGGCACAGGTGCTCGAGCAGCAGCGCCGCGCCCTGGGGCGCCTGCGGCCCGGGGAGCGCCGCGCCGCTTGGGTCTTCGCGGCGGCGGTCTTCGGCTGGGTCTTCCGCAGCGATCTCGAGCTGGGCCTGTTCACGCTGCCCGGTTGGGAGCGGCTGCTGCCCGAGCCGCGGCCCGAGATCAGCAACTCCACCGTGGCCCTGGCCCTGGCCCTGCTGTGTTTCGTGCTGCCGAGCGGCGAAGCCCGCGGCGGCGCCCTGCTCGACTGGGAAACCGCCCGCAAGGTGCCGCTCGACGTGTTGCTGCTGCTGGGCGGCGGTTTCGCCCTGGCCGAGGGCATCCAGACCGCGGGGCTCGACAGCCTGATGGCGCAGGCGCTGACGCCGCTGCTCGAGGACCTGCCGCGCTGGCTGGCCCTGGCCCTCTTGGTGCTGATGGTCAGCGCCCTGACCGAGGTGACCTCCAACGTGGCCACGACCCAGGTGTTGCTGCCCGTGTTGGCGGGGGCCGCGGCCGCCGCCGGCGACGATCCGGTGCTGTGGATGCTGCCGGCGACCCTGGCGGCCTCCTGCGCCTTCATGCTGCCGGTGGGCACGCCGCCCAACGCGATCGTGATCACCACCGGGCGCCTGCAGGTGGTCACCATGGCGCGGGTCGGGCTGTGGATGAACCTCTTGATGTTGGTGATCATCGCGGGCGTGTCCGAGCTGTGGATCGTGCCCCTCCTGGGCCTGGGCGGCGATTGAGGGCGGCGTCGCCGGCCCCCTGGGGGTCGGCGGGGGCGCCCGGCGGCTGCGCGGCGCGGTTCGGCACAGGTCGCACGGACGTTCGGATTCCAGGTCAGTCAGCGCAGCGGCGCCGGCGCACGCGGGCTGGCCGCCTGGCCGGTCTCTCCCGTCTCGCTCGCGCCCCCGCCGGCGCGCGCAATTGCCTGGGAGAGACCCTGGGCCTGCATGGAATCTTGATGCAGGCGCCGGGATGCTCCGCGGGTCGCTGGGGAGACCCCCGCGACCCTGCCCATGCAGCTCGAGCGCCCCACCCCGCCCGAACCGGCCCCGCCCGCGGCTGCGCCGCCGCCCGGGTCCCTGGAGAGCGCGTACGCCGCGTCGCTTCCCGGCCCCGTGCCCACGGCGCTGCTCGAGGGCCTGGCCAACGCCGGCGCCCTGGCCCGCTTCGGCCGCTGGGCCGGCCCGCTGGCGTTCCTGCTGATCGCCCTGGCGCCCTGGCTGGGCCTCGACCGGCTGCTGCACCTCGAAGGGCTGCCGCAGCCGGCGCGCCTGTGCGCGGCCGCGGTGGCCTGGACCGCGCTTTGGTGGCTGACCGAAGCGGTGCCGATCGGGGCCGCTTCCCTGCTGCCGGCGGTGCTGCTGCCGCTGCTCGGGGTGCTGGGCGCCCGCGAGGTGGCCCAGGCCTATTGGAGCGATCTGATCCTGCTGTTCCTGGGGGCCTTCCTGCTGGCCCTGATGCTCGAACACTGGAACCTGCACCGGCGCGTGGCCCTGGCGATCGCGGCGCGCGTCGGGGCCGAGCCGCGCCGGCTCGTGCTGGGCCTCCTGCTGGCGGCGGCGCTGTCTTCGATGTGGCTCAACAACACCGCCTGCGCGCTGATGCTGGTGCCGATCGGCGAAGCGCTGATCCAGGCGGTCGAGCCCGGCGGCGAGCGCCGCAAGAGCCCCTTCGCCACGGCGCTGCTGTTGGCCTTGGCCTTCGGCTGCACCCTGGGTGGCATGCTAACCCCGGTCGGCACCGCGCCCAACCAGGTCTTTCTCGGACTGCTGGCCGAGCGGCTGCCGGAGCGGGCGGCGCAGGCCGACCTGGGCTTCGGCGCCTGGATGGTGGCGACCTTGCCGATCGGCCTCCTGGGCGTGCCGTTCACCTGGTGGCTGCTGACCCGCGGGGCCCTCAAGGTCGGACAGGGCCGCGGCGCCGCGGCGGCGGTGCTGGCCGCCCAGCGCGCGCGCCTCGGCCCGCTGAGCGCCCCGGAGGCCCGCGCGGGGCTGCTGTTCGCCGCTGCGGCGCTGCTGTGGATCCTGCGCAGCGACCTGGACCTCGGGCTGATCCGCCTGCCGGGCTGGGAGCGCCTGTTCCCCGGGCTTGAGCTCAGCAACGCCACCGTGGCCCTGGCGATCGCCCTGTGCGCCTTCCTGCTGCCGAGCGGCGCGCCCTCGGGCGCGGCCCTGCTCGATTGGGAGGTGGCCCGCAAGCTGCCGCTCGACGTGCTGCTGCTGCTGGGCGGCGGTTTCGCCCTGGCCGAGGGCATCTCCGCCAGCGGCCTCGACAGCCACCTGGCCGCGGGCCTGGCCCCAATGCTGACCAGCCTGCCGAGCTGGCTGGCGGTGCTGCTGCTCGTGTTCGTGGTCGCGGCGCTGAGCGAGTTCACCTCCAACACGGCCACGGTGCAGGTCGTGTTGCCGCTGCTGCTCAGCGCCGCTCTGGCGGCCGGCGTCGATCCCGTGCGCTGGATGCTGCCGGCCACCCTGGCGGCCTCCTGTGCCTTCATGCTGCCCGTGGGCACGCCGCCCAACGCGGTGGTCTTCGCCACCGGCCGGCTGGACATCGCCAGCATGGCCCGCGTCGGCCTGTGGATGCACCTGGCGATGGTGCTGCTGATCGCCCTGGTGTGCGAGCTGTGGGTCGTGCCGCGGCTGACAGGCTGAGAAAAAATCGACTCGGGCGGTGCCCGAGCGGTCAGACCAGCCTGTCAGCATGCCTTTGGGCCGCCATCCGGCGGGCGCCGAGTCTGGGATCGGCGTTGCGCGCCGGTTGTTTCCAGTCCCTGAGCCCGGGACCCCGAGGGCTGGCGCTGCTTCAGCCGCCGGCGCCCGCCGCGGCGCGGGCCGTTTCGAGCGCCGTCTCGAGGGCCGCCAGACCCGGGAAGTCCGCGCGATCGCGGCGCAGCTCCGCCAGCCACGCGCCGGCCCGGCGGGTGTCCGGCGGCGCCAGGGAATCGAGCGCGATCGAGGCCGCCAGGGCCAGGAACTCGGCGCGCCCCGGGGACCCGGGGCCGTGGGACGCCAGCCAGGCTTCGGCCTCGGCCAGGGCGCGCTCCGGTTCGCGCTGGGTCGGGTAGGGGGAGAGCACGCGGGTCGAGATCAGTCCGTGCTGCGCCGGCCAATGGTCCAGGCCGATGGCCACGGCGCGCTGGAAGGCCTCTCGGGCCGCCGGCAGGTCGCCCGCGGACAGGTGCAGCTGCCCGAGACCGGTCCAAGCGCCCACCTCGCCGGGCACCAGCTCGAGCGCGCGCTGAAACAGGGCCCGCGCCCTCTCCGGCGGCCGCCCGAGCCGCAGCGCCGACTGGGCCGCGTCCACCAGGGCGTGGGCCTCGAGCTGGCGCTTGTAGGGGCCCTCGAAGGCAAACCCGCTCTGCAGGAGCAGCAGGCCGCCGAGCAGCAGCCGCAGCAGGAACGCCGCGGGGCGCAGCTCCGTCAGGCGCCGCTCGCGCGCCAGCGCCGCCAGGCGCGCGGCGCCGGCGCCCACGAAGGGCATCAGCGCTGGCAGCCAGGGCAGACGGAAGCGCGAATAGGTGAAATACAGCAGCGTCGCCAGCAGGCCGCCGATCAGCCAGCCGAGCAGCGCGCCGCGGCCCTGCGCCGGGGCGCCCAGGGCCGCGAGCAGCAGCAAGACGCCGAAGGGCAGCGGCAAGAGCCACAGCCAGGGCACGAAGCGCCGCGTGGCGTGGGGCGAGTACATGATGCCCCACTCGGTGCTGCTGAGCTGGGCGGCCAGCTTCCGGCCCCACAGCTCGGCCCAGCGGCCCGGGTCCGCGCGCAGGTAGTCCCAGCCCTGTGCGAAGAACCAGCGCGAGGCACGCCGCTCGTCGACCTGCTCGAGGCCCAGGCCCGCCGCCGCCAGGCGCAGGCTCTCGCCGCGCTGCTCCGCGATCGCGCCCCACTCGGGCCCCGGGGCCACGAAGGTGCCGCGCGAGCTGGCCTGGTTGCCGAACCAGAAGTTGACGCCGCCGTTGGCGCTGACCAGCACCGGCTGGCCGCTGCGCATCCAGTTGGCCGCCAGCCCCGGCAGCAGGCCCGCTGCGAGGCCCAGCGCCACGCAGGCGGCCAGGGCGGCCCGGCGTCCGGCGGAGGCCGCGCCGCGGGTCGCCAGCCACAGGCCCGCGATGGCCAGCGGCGCATGCAGCATCAGATTGGGCCGCAGCAACGCCGCCAGGCCGGTCAATAGGCCGCCCCAGCCCGCCGCGCGGTTCGCGCCGGCCTGCCCCGTGGCCAGCGCGCGCTCGGCGCGCACCAGGCGCTCGAGGGCCAGGATCGCGAGCAGCGTGGCCAGGCTCTCCGACAGCAGCCGCGTCTCATAGAACACCACCGGCAGATACAGGCTCCACAGGCCCCCGGCCCACAGCGCCGCCGCGCGTCCGCTGCACAGCTCGACCAGCCGCACCAGGCGCAGGGTCGCCACCAGCCCGAGGCCGAGCTGCAGCAGCAGCACCGCGCCGAGCCCCTCGCCGAACAGGCGGAAGACCAGCGCCAGCAGGGCCGGATACCCGGGTGGCAACCAGAAGGGCAGGCCGGGCTCGTGGTCCTGGCCCGCCGCCCAGGCCGCGGCCCAGCGCTGGTAGTACTCGGGGTCGGAGTAGAGCGCCCGGCAGGTGGGGTCGGCGAGCCACAGGGCCGAGCCCACGACCAGGCGCAGGCCGAGGGCCAAGAGCAGCAGGCGCCGCAGCGCGGCGTCGCGCCACCAGGGCGTCGGCGTTCGGGGAGCGCTCTGCATTCGCTTCGCAGACCCTAGCGCCCGGGGCCGTGGAAGGGCAGGGCCCGCGCGCGGCCGGTCGAGCGCGGGGAGCCGCGGCCCCGGCCCCAAGCTCCTCGGCGGCGCGGGGCTAACATGCAGGCCCCATGCCGCGCCCGTCGATGCTCCGCTCGCCCCTGCCCTGCCTGGCGGGCCTGGCCGCCCTGCTGGCCGCCTGCGGGCCGCCGCCGCGCCCCGGCCAGCCGCCGCGGCACGTGCTGCTGATCACGGTCGACACCCTGCGCGCCGACCACCTGTCCTGCTACCTCTACCCGCGCGCCACCTCGGTGACGCCCAGCAGCCCCGAGGAGCGCGCCGCCGGCGGCGGCTGGTCGATCGACCGCCTGGCCGAGAAGGGCGTCCTGTTCGCCGAGGCCTTCGCGCCGCGCGGCGAGACCTTCCCCTCGATCGCCACGCTGATGACCGGTCAGGGGCCCTTCCACCACGGGGCCTTCGACAACCTGAACCGCCTGGAGGAACAGCACGAAACCCTGGCGGAGCGCTTCGCCGCCAGCGGCTTCGCCACCGGGGCCTTCACCACCAACCGGCTGCTCGGTCCGGCCATCGATCCGAGCGGCCGGACGCGCGTGCCGTCGGGCATCGAGCAGGGCTTCGCCGAATTCCAGCACCTGTGGAACGAAGCGGACCGCGATCTGGCGGCGGTCGGCGCGGCGGCCACCTGGTCGAAAGCGCGGCGCGCCGAGGGCGACCCGCCCCAGTTCCTGTGGCTGCACCTGATGGGGCCGCACCTGCCCTACGACCCGGCGCCGCTGCACGGCCGCGACTTCGGGCGCCTGTTCGCCGATCCGAGCTACAGCGGGCCCGCCGACGGCAGCCGCGAGTTCCTCGATCCGATCTACGCCGCGGGGCGCGGGCTCGAGCCCCTCGACGTGGCCCGCGTGGTGGCGCTCTACGACGGCGAGATCGCGCGCATCAACTACCTGCTGAGCCTGTTCTGGCTGACCCTGTTCGGGGGCGAGGGCGGTGCCGCGGCCGAGCGCGACACGCTGGTGATCTTCGCGGCCGACCACGGCGAGGAGCTCTACCAGCGCCACGGCTATTGGGGCCATTCCAAGTCGGTCTATTCGTCGGTGCTGCACGTGCCGCTCTTGATCTCGCACCCGGCCAGCCTGACCGGCAGCCGCGTGATCGGCGAGGTGGTCGAACTGGCCGATCTGGCGCCGACCCTGTGCGACTGGTTCGCCCTGCCGGCGCTCTCGGGCTCCACCGGGCGCTCGCTGCTGCCGCTGGTCGACAGCTACGTGCGGCGGCCCTTCGAGCGCCGTCCGGCCTTCGGTCAGTGGAGCGACCGCATCTTCAGCGTGACCGATGGCGATTGGCGGCTCGTCTACAACCCCGAGCGCCTGACGCCCGACGATCCGCCCGCGGGGCCCTACCCGATCCCGCCGCTGGCGCTGTTCGATCGGCGGCGCGATCCGCTGGAGCTCGCCGATGTGTCCGCGCGCGAGCCCGAGACCGTGGCGCGGCTGCTGCGCGAGCTCGAAGCCTGGCTCGAGCGCGTGCCGGAAGGCTCGCCGCGCTCGACCGCCGTGGACGGGGCCCTGGCCGAGAGCCTGCGCGCCATGGGCTACCTGGATACGCCGCGCGCGGAGCCCCCCGAGCCGGCGCGCACAGAGCCGGCCGAGGCGCCGAGCGCGGAGCCGGCCCAGCCGCTGCGCGCGGAGCCGGCCGAGGCGCCGCCTGCGGAGCCCGAATCTGGCGACGCCCCGGGCCCCGAGGCGGGGGGCGGCCAGGAATGAGCGCGGCGCGGCCCCCGGGCTGGCGCTGGCCCGGCCCGCTCGCTGCGGCCACCGCCGGCTCGGCGCTGCTGGCGGCGCTGGCGGCCTTCGGGCTCCTGCCGCGCGCCTGGTGCGGGCCCCTGGCCGCGCCGCTGTTGCTGTTCGGTTGGGCCCGGCCGCTGCTCCTGCGCTGGGCGCCGCCCGAGCCCGCGCCGCTCAAGCTGTGGTGCTTCAGCCTGGCGCTCTCGCCCTGGATCGGCTGCTCGGTCTGGCTGCTGCTCCGGTTGCTGCTGCCCTCCGGCGAGGCCGGCCTCGAGCGGGCCCTCGGGCTGTCCCTGGCCCTGGGGGCTCCTTGGCAGTGGATCGGGCCCCAGCGCCCGGCGCCCGGGCCCGGGGCGGGCCCCTCCGGCCGGCTGGCGGCGCTGGCGGCGCTGCTGCTGACCCTCGCCGTGCTGGCCCTGGGCCTGTCGGGCAACGCGCTGCGCTGCTCGCACCACGGGCTCCTGCACTCCGCCTTGGCCCTGGCCAGCGACCGGGGCCTGCCCCCGGGCAACCCCTGGATGGCGGGCGCGCCCCTGGCCTACTACTGGGCCTGGCACGTGTTCGGGGCCTTCCTGGCGCGCCTGTTGTGGGTCGCGCCGACCCTGGCCTTCGCCTGGCAGAACGCCTGGGCCCTGGGGCTTGCGACGCTCGCGACCTGGCTCCTGGCGGCGCCGCTGTTGCAGCGCGCGCGCGCTGAGTTCCTGGCCCTGTTCCTGGCCCTCGCCGGCCTCAACCTGTGGGGCGGCTACGGGCTGCTCGCGGGCGGCCCCTGGCCGGCGGCGCCGGCCGATGCGGGCGAACTCTTGGCCAGCCTGCGCCAGGGGCTGGTCGGCGGCCCGGAGGGCGCGCCGCGCTTCGATCCGCGCCTGGCGCTGGCGCTCTCCAAGTTCGGCAATCCTTCGTCCTATCCGGCGGCCCTGGCGCTCGGCCTGTGCGGGCTGGTGGCGGTCTGGCAGGCCCTCGGCCCCGCGCGCCCCGCGCTCTGGCGCGTGCTGGCGGCGGCCCTGCTCGGCCTGGCGCTGATCGTCAATCCGCTGCTCGGCGCGCCCTGGATCGGCATCGCCGCGCTGGCGGCGCTGCTCGGTGGACGGCGCCTGAGCGAGCGCTTGGACCTGCCCCTGGCCCTCGCCCTCGGCAGCCTGCCGGGCCTGTACCTGCTGCAGCTGGCGGCCCAGGAGTTCAGCGGCCCGCCGGTGCGTTTCGTGGCCAGCGCCGAGCGCCTGCTCAGGACCCTGCTGCCGGTCTGGCCGCTGCTCCTGCCCCTGCCCTTCGCCGCCCGCGCGGCTTGGAGAGACCGTCAGCGCCTGGGCGCGGCGCGCCTGTGGCTGCTGCTCGGCCTGGCCCTCGGGCCCCTGCTCGCCGCGCTGCTCTGCACCCTGCCCTACGAGAACGAATACAAGTTCGTGCGCGCCTCGGCCTGGATCCTGGCGCTGCCGGCGGCGCTGGGCGTGGCGGAGCTCGGGCGGCGCGGCGCCGCGGGGCGCGCGGCGGGGCTGCTGCTGTCCGCTTTTCTGGCGCTCGGCGCGGCGCTCAACCTGAGCTTCGGCCTGCACGCCTACCTCGGGTTGGCGCAGAGCGAGCTGCCCCTCGAGGAGCGTCCCCTGGCGCTGCTGCCGCGGGCCGACGGGGACTACCACGCCGCGTTCGATGCCGAGCTCGGCGCGGACGGCGCCGCGGCGATCGAAAGCGACGCGCGCACGCGCCGCGCCGCCTATGAGTTCCTGCGCGGCGATGCGCGCATCCGGCGTGCGAATCCGTGTTTGATCGTCGATGTGGCGCGGCCGGTGGGCGGCGTGTGGGGCCTCCCGGGCGGTCGCTTGCAGCGTTTCGTCGAGCCGCTCAATCTGCAGGGCCACGAAGCGGCCGCCTTCGCGGCCCTCGATCTGTACGTCGATCGCCCCAGCCAAGCCCTGGACGCCCGCGCCCCCGGCGCTCAGGGGCGGCTCGAGTGGGTTTCGGCGCGGTTCGATGCCGGCGCGCCCTGGGGCGAGGAGGTGCCGCGCGCTCTGGCGGAGCTCGGGCGCCCGCTGGTGCTGCTGCTCGGCGAGGCCGAGCGGCGCCGCGATCCCAAGCTGCGCGCCCGGCTCGAGCAGTTCGGTTTCGCGCCGATTTGGAGCGCGGGCGGCGCGCTGCTCTTGGCCTGGCCCGCGGCCTTTGCCGCCGAGTTCCCGGACCTCGGCGAGCCGGCCCGCGAACCATCCGGCGGCTGACCGGCGCAGACCCCTGGATCGATTCGGGGTCGATTTCGAGCGGCCGATCCAGCGCCTTCACAGGGCTTGGGCGCGCCCGCCGGCGGTCGCCTCGGCCCGCTCCGGCGCCGCGCGCCGCCCGCTCACGGGCCGCCGACGGGGCCGGCCGCTTCCCGGAGCCGCGCCCGTGGCGGACCCCGGCGCCCCCCGCGGAGCCCCCGGATTTGCGCTGCGGCGGGCCGGCCGTCATCGTGGCAGGGGCGCCGTGCGCCCCGCTCCCCATGCGCCGCCCGCTGCATCCCAACCCGATCCGGCCCGCCGACCGCCTGCTGGCCGTCGGCGTGGCCCTGATGCTGCTCGGGCTGCTGACCCTGGTGATGTGCGGCCTGCCGGACAACCCGGATGCGGAGGTCGAGTACCAGACCACGCGCTCCCTGGCCCTCGGGCAAGGGCTGGCGATCGGCACGGACACGCCCGAGGGCGCGGGCATCGTCGCGGCGCGCTTCGACGTGCGCCAGGGAGTCGACGGCCGCTTCTATTCGTGGTTCGGCTTGGGCCAGGCCCTGGTGGGCGTGCCGTTCTTCTGGCTCGGACGCGGCCTTGCGGAGCTGTTCCCGACGATCGCCGAGCTGCACCGCGAATCGCCGCCGCACTACGGCGTCCAGCGCAGCGAGTACTTCGAGCACCTGGCGGTCGGCTGGCGCAACCCGCTCCTCGGGGCCCTGACCGCCGGCATCTTGGTGCTGACCTCGCGGCGTTTGGGGGCTTCGCGGATCAGCGCGGGATTCGGCGCCCTGGCCTACGCCCTGTGCACCTTCGCCCTGGCCCAGGCGCGCGCGACCCTGTCCGACGTGCAGGCCACCTTCCTGCTGTTCCTGGCCTTCGCGCTGCTGGTCTCGGCCCGCGACGCCTACCTGCGCTTCGAGCGCCCGCGGCGCCGCGTGCTGCTGCTGCTCGGGCTGTGCCTGGGCTTCGCCGTGCTGACCCGCGTGGCGGCCCTGCCCGCGGTGCTGGTGCTGTTCTCGGCGACCTTGTTCGTGACCGTCGCCGGCCGGCGCCGCTTGTGGAGCAGCCCGCTGCTCAAGCTGCGCCCGGGCTTCTTCGGGGCCACCGAAGACATCTCCTGGGTCAGCCTGGCGGCGGGGCTGTGCGCGGCCCTGTTCCTGGCCACCAACCAGCTGCGCTTCGGCTCGCTGCTCGAGACCGGCTACGGCGAAGCCGTCGGCAGCGGGACGTTCTTCTCGTATCCGCCGCTCCTGGGCTTGGCCGGCGTCACCCTCGCTCCCGGCAAGGGCTTGTTCTGGCTGGCGCCGGGCATCCTGGCGGCGCCCTTCGGCTTCCTGGCCCGTCGGAACGACCGTCTGCTCTGGCTCACCACGGTGGGGGTGGTGATCGGCGTGTTCGCCCTGGTGATCCCGACCCAAACCTTCCACGGGGCCTGGACCTTCGGGCCGCGCTACGTGCTGCCGACCCTGCCGTTCCTGTGGCTGGGCACGATCCTGGCGCTGCATGGGGCGCTCAAGCTCGGCGGCTGGCGGCGCCTGGCGCTGCTCGGGCTGTTCGGCCTGGGGCTGGCGGCCAACGCGCCCGCGGTGGCCGTCGATCAGCACACCTACCACGACCTGGCCCAGCAGGGCGCCCGCCTGGCCTGGCCGGACCTGGACCAGGGCAGCCCCTGGGAGCAGGACAACCAGCGCTTCGTGGCGATTCAATGGGACTGGCGGTTCGCCGCGCCCTGGGCTTCTTGGCGCATCCTGCGCCATCGCATCGCCCACCGGGACAGCGCCTCGGCCGAGTCCTTCCCCGCGGACGAGATCTTCCTGCTCGAGAGCACCCAGCGCCTGACCCCCGAACACGCCCGCGACCGCGGCTTCCGCCACCTGGCCTGGGTCGACCTGGAGGAGCGCCTGGACGGCCGCGCCTGGCCGCTGGTCTCCCTGATGCTCCTGGCGGTGCTGGCCGGGGCCGTGTTGTTCAGCGCGGCGCTCGATCCGACCCGGCCCTGATGGGCCCGGGCGGCCCGGCCGCCGCGGCGCTGGACCGGCTCGAGCGAGGGCTGGCCGGGTGGACCGCTCGGCGGTCGGGCTCCGCGGGGGGCCGCGGTGTTCGCGCCGGCCAGCGCCGCGCTCCAGCGGACCCGGGGACGTGGGAACCTGGGCGCTGCACGGGCGTTGGCCGCAGCGCTGTGGCGCCCATGGGAAAGGCCTTCGGGCGCGGAAACAGTTTCGCGCCGGGGCGGTCGATCGGAGTCCCATGCAGGCCAGGGAGACACCGCCCGGAGAGCTTTCGGGCCCCGGGATCGGCAGCGGAGAGTCGCGCATCAGCCGTCTGGTGGCCATCGCGGGGCTGCTCCTGGCCCTGTGGGTGCTGGCGGAGGCGGCCTTCGGCCAGCAGACCGGCGGCGAGCCGGTGCGCCGGCGGGTCGAGCACTTCGTGCAGCCTGCGGCCGACCCCGCTGCACCTCCGCGCGCCTGGGCGCGCTGGACGCGGATCGCGGTCGCTCCGGGGCGCGCGCTGCTGCATCGCGAGCTGACCTATCCCGCGCTCGGCTGGAGCTTCCACGACGTCGAGGAGTTCGGCTGCGGCGAGCGCCGGCTGGTGCATCGCGAGCTCGGGCCCCGGCGCGGCTACAGCCTGCTGGCGGAGTGGAACCCGGGCCTGCACGGGGGCCTGGCCGGGTCCGCGCCGCGGCCCGAAACGGCCGCTTTCCCGGCCGGCCAGCGGCCCGCTACGGCGCTGCCCGCCGCGGCCCCGCGGCTGCTCCCGGGCAGCGGTCAGGCGGTCCACTCCGGCAGCGGCCAGCGCTTCGAACAGCGCTTCGACGCCGAAGCCGAGCTGTGCGGGCCGCTCCTGGCCCTCGAAGCCCAGCGCCAGGTCCGCCCGGGCGCCCGCCGGATCCGCTGCCTGCTGCCTGAGACCGGCCAGCCCGAGACCCTGCTCGAAATCCGCGGCGGCCTTCGTCGCGGCAGTTCCGTGGGCCTGCTGGGGCTCTCCGGGCCGCGCTGGGTCGAGTGGCGCCGCGCGGACGGCAGCCTGCGCCAGCGGGCCTGGTTCCTGGGGAGCGGTCTGATCGCCTTTGGATCCGAGTCCCAGGGCCCGCTGTTCCAGCGCATCTCCGCCGAGCGTTTCGCGGCCCTCGCGGGCCAGGCGCGCTGATCGGCCGCGGGGCCAGCGCGCCTCCAGCGCCCCGCGCCCTGGCCGGCCGCGGCCAACGGGCAGCGGGGAACCCCGACGGGGCCCCGGGGAGCGAGCGCCCGCCCCTTCGCCCGCGCTGGGCAGGACGGAGCCGCCCTCTGGAAATGGGGCCAGGGACGCCGCGCATCGAACCTTCTGCCCTGTGTTCGGCGGCCGCCCAGCCGCCTGGCCGACCGGTCCTCGAGCTCGGCCCTCGGTGCCCCCGGCGGGCAGGCCGCAGCGGGAATTTTTCGCTTTAGGCCCCGACGCCGGACCCGCGTGCGCAGAGTCTGCGGGCCCGGAACGACCGGGGAGCGCGCCCGCGGCCCAGTTTTTGCCGTTGGAGGGGCCGTGGAATCCCCGAGCCTGGCCTAATTTCCTGGAACCACCCCCAGCCCCCGGCGCCAAGCGCCCCCCAGCTCGGCCCGATGCGACGACCCCAGCCAGTCCAGTCCGCCCTTGGCGCCCCCCGGCGCCCCGCGGGCTCCGGCGCCTGCCCTCGATCCGAGCTGCCCGAGGGCGCCCCCCGCGCTACGGCGCGCGCGGACCAGGGCCCCGTCGATCGACGTGCCGGCTCGCCGCGCTCGGCCCCGGCGACCGGCTCGGCTGGTCCCCGCAGGCTGCCCTTCGCCGGTTGGCTGGCGCCCCTGGCCGCCGCGGCCCTGCTGCTGGCGCCGACCGGCTGCCTCAGCCCCGATGAACACGCGGCCCAGGCCGATTTCGAGGCCTACGCCCTGATCGCATCCCGTCGCGAGGCCATCGGCACCGATCCGAAGGCGTTCACGATCGAGCCCTACTACAGCCCTGCCCTGGAGCGCCTGGCGGAGGAAACGCGCCAATTCCGCCGGGGCGAACGGGAGCAACCGCCCACGATCCGGCTGATCGAGGCCATCGAGCTGGCCGCGGCCCTCGACGGCGGCTGGCAGGATCGGCGCGAGCGCCTCTACCTGGCGGCCCTGGATGTGACCCTCGAGCGCTGGCGCCTGGGCTACGTGCCCCGCGGCGGCGGCGCCGGCGGTGTGGCCGGGGCCGACGGGGAAGCGGGCAGCGTCGACGCCGGCTTCAGCACCGGCTTCACCAAGCTGTTCTCGAGCGGCGGCCGGCTGCTGTTCGACGTGGGGGCCGACCTGTTCGACAGCCTGCTGTCCAGCAATGGCGAGAGCCTGACCACCAACCTGCAGCTCAGCTTCACCCAGCCCCTGCTGGCCGGCGCCGGGGAGCGGGTCACGCTGGAGGCCCTGACCCAGGCGGAGCGGGATCTGCTCTACGAGGCCCGCAGCTACGAGCGCTTCCAGCGCACCTTCGCCTACCAGATCGCCGACAACTACTATTCGATCCTGCTGGCCAGCGACTTCCTCAAGAACGAAGAAGCCAACTACGAAAGCCTCACGAAGGTGGCCACCCGCAACGCGGCGCTGGTCGAGGCCGGACGGCTCTCGGACATCCAGATGGACCAGGCGCGCCAGGACGAATTCCGCGCCCGCAACCGCGTGATCGACACGCGGCAGAGCCTCGAAAACCAACTCGACCGCTTCCGCGAGACCCTCGGCCTGCCGATCACCGCGCCCCTGCAGCTCGACCAGGGCGAGCTGGATCGGCTGGCCGCCGCCGCCGACGGCGCCGCCGCCATCGGTCCGGCGGAAGCGGTGGTGCTGGCGCTCGAGCGCCGGCTGGACCTCAAAAATGCCTACGGGCGGCTCGAGGACGCCCGCCGGCGGGTCGACATCACCCGCAATTTGCTCGGCGCAGTGGTCGACGTGGTGGCCGGAGCAGGCAGTCAGAGCGCAACGCAATCGCCCTTCGATTACGGCGACAGCGAATTGGACTGGAACCTCGGCCTCGACGTCGATTCGACCCTCGATCGCCGGCTGCAGCGCAACAGCTACCGCTCGGCGATCATCTCCCAGCGCGCTTCCGAGCGCTCGGCCCTGGACCTGGCGGACTCGATTCGCGTCGCCGTGCGCGACGCGCTGCGCCAGGAGACCACGCGCCGTCAGGCCTTCGAGATCCAGAAGCAGGCCGTGGAACTCAGCCTGCGGCGCGTGGAGAGCGCGGAGCT
>JBIKLM010000400.1:0-4150 GCA_044359835.1 Planctomycetota bacterium | reverse complement strand
GCCCCCGCCGGCCCTCAATCGACGTCCATGGGCGGCAGGACCCCATCGGGGCCCAGCGGACCGTGCTCGCCGGTCTCGTTCTTCACGACCAGCACCCGCTTGGGGTACGGGATCTCCACCTGGCGCTCGTCGAAGAGCCCCTTGATGATCCGGCGCAGCTGGTTCTGCACCGCGAGGTGCGTGCCCGGGCGGACCCGCGTGACCGTGCGGAAGCGCAGCTCCGATTCGCCGAAATCGATCAGGCCCTTGACCACGGTCGGCTCGAGCACGTCGGAACAGCTGGCGGCCAAGCGGCGGCCGGCGTCCTCGAGCGCCGTGGTGACGCGCTCCAGGTCCGATTCGTAGGCCACCCCGACCTCGACCACCGCAAAGGTGTAGCGCTTGCTGTAGTTGATCACCGTCTCGACCCGCCCGTTGCGGATGATGTGGTGGCGACCATCGTTGTCGCGGATCCGCGTGGTGCGCAGATCGATGCGCTCGACGATGCCCTCGCAATCGCCGATCTTGACGTAGTCCCCCACCAGGTAGTAGTCCTCGAACAGCACGAAAAAGCCCGAGACCACGTCGTTGACAAGGTTCTGGGCGCCCAGGCCGACCGCCAGACCGATGATGCCCGCGCCGGCCAGGAAGGGCGTCGAATCGATCTGCAGCCGCTCGAGGATCATCAGCGCGGCGCCGAAGTAGATCAGGTATTGGCTGCCGCTCTCGATCAGCGGCACCAAGGTCTCGCGCCGCTGGCGTTGTTCGAGCTCGGCGTCGCGCCGCCCGAGCAGCAGCTCCCCGGCCGCCAGGCGCACCGCTTCGGCCAGGGCGCGGGCCAGGAACACGATGGCGATCACCGCGATCAGGCGCGGCCCCCATTCGGCCAGGTCGGCGATCGGCTCGATCTGCCGCACCACCAAGGTCGCCGCGAGCACGATCAAGATCGCCTCCAGGCAGCGCCGCAGCAGCGGCATCAGGTGGCTGACCTTGGAATAGTGGGCCAGCCAGGTGCCGGGCGCCTGGCGCTCCTCCGCCAGGGCCGCCACGGAGATCAGCAGCACGTCGAGGGCATACCAGCCCACCCAGCCGGCGCCGGCGATCCAGAAGACCCGCGCGAGCACCGCGCAGACTTCGCGCACCCCGGCCGGCAGCGCGAAGGCCTGCACGGCATACAGCAGCACCGCGATCCAGACGCCCACGTGGACCAGCCGCGAGAGCCCGGCGAAGAAGCTCTTCAGGCTGGCGTCGTTGGCGCTGATGCCGCGGAACTCGATCGCCCAGCGCTCGATAATGGCCAGCAGCCGGCCGAGGGGCAGCAGCAGCGCGCCGGCCAGCATCGAGGCCAGCAGGACCGCCAGCAAACGGTGCAGCTGCTGATCCCAGAACTCGGGGGGCACGCGGGCCAGCTGGTCGCGGACGTGGACCTCGATCGCGATGCCCTGGTACCACAGCTGGCCGCCGTAAGCCGCGACACCGGCGGCCAACAACAGGGCCACCGCGGTCAGCGATTGCCGCAGGCGGCGCCCCAGCCAGTCGCCGAAGCGGCCGCCGAAGAGCGGCAGCACGGCGGCCAGGAGCCGCAGCGCTCGCCCGGCCAGGAAACGTGCCAGCGCGTAGCCGAGGCCCAGGACGAACAGCGCCAGCCCGAGGGTCAGCGCATTGTGGCCATCCAGGTCGGAGGCGGCGAGCGAGAGGATCATGGTGCGGTCGGGCGGCGGCCGACGCGGGTCGATGGGGAGAGGCTCAGGGCAACAGACGCCGTGCGCAAGCCCACCAGGCCGCCAGCAGCGCGCTCAGCAGCCGGGCGGAGCGGGCCCCGCGCGGATCGACGACCAGCTGGGGCGAGAGGGTCAGGGGCCCGCCGACCAGCAGCCGAGAATCGCGCACGCGGCGGCCGGCCTGGATGCGCTGGCGGTTGGCCAGGGTGCGCGGCAGGTGCCGGAAGAAAGCCAGCTTGCCGTGCAGGTAGCTCTTGGCATGGCCGGCCTTCAGCGTGAACAGGAGCCAGGCCAGCTCGTAGAGCAGGATCCCCGGCAGGCTGACCAACAAAGTCCAGCCCGCATGGCACTTGAGCATCACCAGCCAGCGGTTCCTGGAATGGAAGAAAGCGCGCCGCTCCGGGTACTGGCTGGCGCGGAAGGAAATGCCCGGCGTGCCGGACTTGTGGCGCACCAGGGCATCCTCCACGGACAGGAGCCGCTCGCCGGCCAAACGCAGGCGCCAGGACAGGTCGAAGTCCTCGAACAGGATGAACAGCAGCTCGTCGAAGCCGCCCAATTCGAGCACCCGCTGGCGATCCATCAGGCCGCAGATCGAGATATAGCCGTCGACCTCGACCACGCCCTGGCCTTCCGCCTCCGCCAGCGGCCGATAAAAATTGCGCAGCGCGAACAGGCCGACGTAATGGAACTGCCCGCCGTCGTAGTGCACGCGGGTGGGCTCGTGGGCCACCACGCTGCGGGGCTGGGCCAGGACGGCGCTCTCATCGGCCTCGAGGGCCGCGCGCAGCTTGGAGAGCACGTCGGGGGCCAACACGGCGTCGTTGTCGACCGCCAGGACCCAACGATTCTTGGCCCGCGCCAGCCCCTCGTTGCGGGCCCGGCAGGGGCCGCCGTTGGTGGCCAGCGCGTGCACGCGCACGCTGGGGAACTCGCGGGCCAGGAGCGCCAGGCTGCCGTCGGTCGAGCCGTCGTCGACGACCAGGATCTCGTCGAGCTGCTCCCCCAGCGCCAGCAGCGCCCCGAGGCACTCGGGCAGGTAGTCCTGCCCCTGAAAGTTGCACACGACCGCGCTGATCGGCCCCAGGTCGCGCCGCGGCGGGCCCACCGCGCGCGCGCCCGCCGGTCTGGCCCCGCGAGCCTGTTGGTCCCCGGCCTTCACTGGATCGGCAGCTTGAAGTCCGGCGCCCGGCAGGGCTGGCGGTGCTTCAGACAGTAGGGCACGTTGTAGAGGATGCTGAACACGGCCTTGAGCAGGATCCAGGGCGCGCCGGGGGTTTTGCGCAGGGACTTGCCGATGCCGATCGTGCCGGTCGCGTCGGTGATCTGACCCTGCTCTTCGGTCCGCCGGCTGCGCAGGACCACGCGCGTCAGCACCAGCCAGGGCAAGCGCAACAGGTCGGGCAGCGGCGCGTACTTGAGCTGGGTCAGCCAGGCGTTGCGCGCGTGGAAGAAGAGGCTGCGCTTGCCCATCTGCAGCCCGAAGGGCGTGCTGTGGAAGGTGGTCACACCGGGGTACTGCAGCACGCGGTAACCCAGGTTCAGCAAGCGGCAGGTCAGGTCGCGCTCGTTGCCGTAGATGAACAGGCGCTCGTCGTAGAACCCGGCCTGGCGCAGCTTTTCGGTGTAGGCCAGGCTGCCGCAGCCGCGGAAGGTGCTCATGTAGCGCTCGCGGTTGACCGCGGGCGAGTCCTTGAAGCTCTGCGGCATCTCGGGCTCGACCACCTTGGTCGAGAGGATCGCCGTGCTCGCGGGTTCCTGCAGCAGGCGCCGCGTGGCCCGCTCGAGCCAATCGGGCGGCAGCACGACGTCGTCGTCGAGGATCGCCAGCAAGGGCGTGGTCACCGAAGCGAAGCCGATGTTGAAGGTCTCGCAGGCCCCGTAGGAGGGATCGGGCATGCGGATCAGCCGCACGCGGGGGTGCCGCGCCCGGATGGCCGCCACGGTGTCGTCCTTCGAGCAATTGTCGACCACCACGATCTCGGCAAAGGGGTGCGTCTGCTGCTCCAGGGCATCCAGGTTGGCGAGCACGTCCTTGCGCTTGTTCCAGGTCGAGATCACCGCGGTGGCCGCCGGCCAGCGGCTGCGGTCCTCCTCCTGGGCGCGCGCGAACAGCTCGAGGCCGCGCCGGTCCGGGCGCAGGGCGCCGATCAGATTCGCGGCCGCAGCCCGGTAGGCGGCCAGGTCGCCGGCGGCGAGGGCGGCGAAGCCCTCGACGGTCTCGATGCCCGGCTCGGCGATGTTGACCGTGCGCGCCCGGTCCACGGCCAGGGACTTGGTCTGCAGGTCGTGGTACAGCAGCTGGCTGGCGAAGCAGTCGATCGCGGCGCGCTTTTTCGGATAGTGGCGCGTGGTGTCGAACAGCACGTTGGCTTGCACCTGGCTGTTGACGCCGTAAAGCAGCGCCAGGGGCGCCTCTCCGGCCGGCAGGCTGGCGAGCAGATCGAGCA
>JBIKLM010000521.1:0-2936 GCA_044359835.1 Planctomycetota bacterium | reverse complement strand
GGCGGGGGGGCGGGCAAAATAAAGGGGGGGGGCGGCCACCCCCCCCCGACTCGTTGCGCGTCGTCCGGGCTTAGAGCTTGCCCATCTTCTTCAGGAAGCTGACCTGGCTGTCGTAGATCTCCTTCGCGAGCGGGCTCTTCTTGGACCAGCTCTCCCAGACTTCCTGGGCGACCTTGCGCAGTTCAAGCTTCTCCTTCTCGCCCCAGGTGATCAGGGTCGACGGGTCGCGCTTCGCGGCGGCCTGGCGATCCTCGAATTCCTGGTTCATCAGCGTCGCGATGTTCCACTCCTCGAGCGCGGTCTGGACCGCCGCCTTCTGGTCGGCCGACAGCGCGTTCCACCGCGAACGACGGACGACGAAGTCGGTGGAGTTCATCGAGTGGACGCCCGGATAGATCGCGAAGGGCGCGATGCGGTTGTAACCCGCCTCGTCGTTGACCGACAGCGTACCCCAGTCGGTCGCATCGATCTTGCCGGTGTCGAGCGCGGTATAGACCTCGGTGCCGGGCATGACCGAGACCGAGGCGCCGAGCTTGGCGAAGATCTCGGCCGGGATGCCGTCGGGCGAGCGCATCTTGACGCCCCGGAAGTCGGCGATCGAGCGGATCGGCTTCTTGGACGGGATAGACTCGAGACCGAGGATGACCGGGCCGAGGAAGACCGCATCCCAGCGCGCGGCGATCTTGTTCATGATCTCCATGCCGCCGCCGAGCTTGTACCACATCAGCAGATGCATCGGGTTGTCGTAGCCCGCGGTCAGGTCCCAGAAGGCCGCCGCCGGTTCCTTGCCGCCCTGATAGGCCATGGTGCCGGATGCCGCATCGAGCAGGCCGGCGCGCACCGCGTCGAGGGCTTCGGCCTGCGGAACGATCGTGGCCACCGGCAGCGCCTCGATCAGCACGCCGCCGCGGGTGATCTCCTTCACCCGATCGGTGAATTTCTGGAAGTCCTTGAACACCACCGTGTTCGGACCGTAGAGGCTCTGCGCCTTCCAGCGCTGCTGGGCTTCGGCGCCCAGCGGCGCGCCCAGCGCGACCGCGAAGGCGAGCGTTGCGGCGACCGTCGCCGTCTTCAGTGCGAACATCGAGTTCCTCCCGTTTTGCCAGGCGGCGCGCCTACAGCGCCGTCCCCGCCAGCATGAAACTGTACTCCTCCAGGCGGGTCAACAGGTCAACCACCAGGCCGCTCCAGGAAGCCCGTCGCGGCGTAAGGTTGCCGTAAGCCGGACAAGGCATTCCCCCGGCGCGTCCGCAGATCCGCCAAGCGGGTCGCCGCGGCGCGCATGACCAAGGGAGGGATGAAGCCATGCAAGCCAGCGTTCCTGCGTCGGACTACGACGTCCGGCCCATGACCCGCGAAGAGAAGAAGGTCATCCTGGCCTCTTCGCTGGGCACCGTGTTCGAGTGGTACGATTTCTACCTGTATGGGGCGCTGGCGGCCGTGATCGGCGCGCAGTTCTTCTCGGCCTTTCCCGAGGCCACCCGGAACATCTTCGCGCTGCTGGCCTTCGCGGCCGGGTTCCTGGTCCGGCCCTTCGGCGCGCTGGTCTTCGGTCGCCTGGGCGACCTGGTCGGGCGCAAATACACCTTCCTGGTCACCATCATGATCATGGGCCTGTCGACGGTCCTTGTCGGCTGCCTGCCCAGCTACGAGACGATCGGCTGGCTGGCCCCGGTCCTGCTGCTCGCGCTGCGCATGCTGCAGGGGCTGGCCCTGGGCGGCGAGTATGGCGGTGCGGCCGTCTACGTCGCCGAGCACGCGCCGCATGGTCGCCGCGGCTTCTTCACCAGCTGGATCCAGACCACGGCGACGCTGGGACTGTTGCTGTCGCTGCTGGTCATCCTGGCGGTGCGCCTCTATCTCGGCGATCAGGCCTTCGCGGCCTGGGGCTGGCGCGTGCCGTTCCTGATCTCGCTGGCCTTGCTGGTGGTCTCGCTCTACATCCGCCTGCAGATGCAGGAATCGCCCGCCTTCAAGAAGATGAAGGAGGAGGGGACGCATTCCAAGGCGCCGCTGGCCGAGGCCTTCGGCCAGTGGAAGAACGCCAGGGTCGCGCTGCTCGCCCTGCTCGGCCTCACGGCCGGCCAGGCGGTGGTCTGGTACACGGGGCAGTTCTACGCCCTGTTCTTCCTCCAATCGATCCTCAAGGTCGACATCCTGACGGCGAACGTCCTGATCGCTTGGTCGCTCGTCCTCGGAACGGTCGGGTTCATCGTCTTCGGCACGTTGTCCGACCGCATCGGCCGCAAGCCGATCATCCTGGGCGGCTGCGTCATCGCGGCGCTGACCTATTTCCCGCTGTTCGGCTGGATGACCCAGACCGCCAACCCGGCGCTGCACAAGGCCCAGGCCAGCACCCAGGTCGTGGTCAAGGTCGATCCGGCGGAATGCTCCTTCCAGTTCAATCCCGTCGGCACGGCCAAGTTCACCTCGGGCTGCGACATCGCCAAGGCGGCGCTGGCGCGCAGCTCGGTGATGTACAGGACCGAGCCGCAGGCCGCCGGCTTCGCCGCAACGGTCAGCGTCGCCGGCAAGGAACTGAAGGTCGCCGATGCCGGCTTCGCCAGGGATCTGGGCGCTGCGCTCACGGCGGCCGGCTATCCCGGGGCTTCGAACCCGACGATCGTCAGGGCGGCGCATTTCTTCGACGTCTTCAACGCCCAGGCGATGACTCTCGTCCTGATCCTGACGATCCTGGTCGTCTACGTGACCATGGTCTACGGACCGATCGCGGCGGCGCTGGTGGAGCTGTTCCCGACCCGCATCCGCTATACCGCCATGTCGCTGCCGTATCATATCGGCAACGGCTGGTTCGGCGGTCTGCTGCCGGCGACGTCCTTCGCGATGGTCGCCCAGACCGGCGACATCTATTACGGGCTCTGGTACCCGATCGTGATCGCGCTGGGCACGGCGGTGATCGGCTTCTTCTTCGTGCC
>JBIKLM010000399.1:0-4157 GCA_044359835.1 Planctomycetota bacterium | reverse complement strand
CAGGTCCGCACGCCGGGAACGCCGCAGCCGCGTCTCCGGCATCTTCACCAGGCAAGCTCCAGTCGCCCAACGTGTGTCTTCCCTGGTGGGGATTTCTCCAGTTCGACAACCCCTGCCCATGCAGTGTGAACCTGGGGGGAGACGGACAGAACTATACCACGTTCTTTACCGGTAATTCGCTGCCAGGATGTGATGGCTGCACAGGCGCGCTCGATCTCGTATGGAATTGCCCGACCTACATCATCACATCCACCATCTACCACTCCGGGCCCTGCAGCAGCGGAACGAACAGGATCAGGCAGTACTGCCCCTCGAACCCCGCTGTACACATAGCTGTGGCAGAGGTGGTCTGCCTGGATTGTAACGAACCCCTACCAGAGTGAACTCGAGGCCTATGGCTCAGCGGGGTAAACATCGAGGCGTGCAACTCGGCGCCGCGGTCGTCGCGGGGGCGGCGCTCTTATTCCTGGTCCTGTACGTCTCTCGACGCGAAGAGCGGAGACCCGCTGCCCTGCCTGCAAGCGGGCCAGTGGGAACCGCGGAAGCTGGCGCCAACCTCCGAGAGCCCGCCAGATTCGACGCTCAGGACTCCGAACGCGACGCGGTCGCCCCGTCTGAGGAGTCGCAGTCGGAATCCCGCGAGACGATCGATCTGGAAGCCAAGTACGCGGGTCTGACCGCGCTGGAGCTCAAGCTGGCCCGGGCGGACCTGGAAGCGGAGTTGCGCGTCAAGAGCCGCGCCCACTTGGAGGACCGCTACGAGAGGGGGTTGTTCTCCGTGATGCAGGGTGTTTACGATCCAAAGGAGGGTGGTTACTGGTTCCGGGGAGGTGGTCTGCTCTACCAGGCCACCATGGGCGTCCCCGGCAGCAGCGAGATCAGGCACTATGTAGAATTGCCTGTCGAGGAGTACCCGGAGCTGTACGCCAAGAAATCCGAGCTAGGCTTCCTGGACCAGCAGCTGCACGCCCTCGAGAAAGCGAAGTGAGCAGCCGCGGCCTCGACCCTGAGTTGGATCGCGCGCCGATCGCTGGGCGGGAGAATGGAAGCTTTGAGGTCAGGCTGCCGTGGATGCCTGACCACCGGTTGTGGCACAGCCGGGCGCAGCAGATTGGCCTTTCGCGAAGCCTGACCTGGCTCATGCTTCTCGGTGTCGCCGCCTCGTTTTGCGCCTGTGGGGAAGCCGTGCCCCGGACACCCAAGCACGCCGAATCGCCCAGGTCCGAGGCAGGGGTGCCTTGCGAGCCTCGCTATCGATTCATCGACAGGCTCAGACAACCCTCCACCGGCTCCGAAGGGTCGGGTCCGGAAAGCCGCTTCGACACCTTCTTCATGGGAACCGCTGGAGGCGAGCCAGTGATCTGCTCCGGGATCCTGTGGTTCTCTTGGACCCACCAGACACACCGGCAGGAGAATCGATTCCTGCATGTCGGGAGGTGCGAAAGCTCCACGGGCCCGATGCCCCAGTTCGGCGGTCAGGCGTCAGGTCCGCCGCTGGTGGTCGCCGAGATCTTCTGCCCGGAACCTCCGCAGGAACCAGGGCGTTGAGGCGCCGCAGGGCAGCTGTGACCCGGAGGCGGATCCGGTAGACCCGGGACCTGCCACTACCCTTCAAGCCTCGCTGGCTTGCAGGGCGTAGAGGCGCGCGTAGAGGCCTTTTTTGGCCAGGAGCTGTTCGTGGCTGCCCAGTTCGACCAGGCGGCCCTGGTCGAGCACGGCGATGCGGTCGGCGTTGCGGATGGTGGAGAGGCGGTGGGCGATGGCGATCACGGTGCGGCCCTGCATCAGGGTTTCGAGGGCCGCTTGGACCTCTTGTTCGGCCTGGCTGTCGAGGGCGCTGGTGGCCTCGTCGAGCAGGAGCAGCGGCGCGCCCTTGAGCAGGGCGCGGGCGATGGCGATGCGCTGACGCTGGCCGCCCGAGAGGCGCGAGCCGGCGTCGGCCACGTTGGTGGCGTAGCCCTCGGGCAGGGAGACGATGAAGTCGTGGATCGAGGCGGCCTTGGCGGCCGCTTCGATCTCGGCCTGGGTTGCTTCGGGACGGCCGTAGCGGATGTTCTCGCCGATCGTGGTGTGGAACAGGTGCGGCACCTGGCCGACCATGGCGAACAGGCGGCTCCAGTCGTCGAGGCGCGCCTTCGCCAGCTCGACCCCGCCCACCAGGATGCGGCCCCGATCGGGGTCGATGAAGCGCGCCACCAGGTCGATCAGGGTGCTCTTGCCGGAGCCGGAGGGCCCCACCAGGGCCAGGCTCTCCCCGGCGCGCAGGAACAGGTCGAAATCCTCGAGCGCGGGCCGCTCGCGGGGGTCGTAGCGGAAGCCGACGCCTTCGAAACGCAGGCCCTCGCCGAGGCTCGGCAGGGCCACGGCATCCGGCGCCTCGATCAGATCGGCGCGCTCGTCCATCAGCGCCTGCAGGCGCACCGCCGCGCCCATGGCTTCCTGGAGCTGCGTGAAGCTCTGCGTCGTGCGGCGCAGGTGGTTGTAGGCCTGGGCCACCCCGATGAAGAACATCGAGACGCCGCCGCCGTTGAGCAGGTCGGCGCGCTCGATCACGAACCAGGCGATCAGCACCAGCATCGCGCCCAGGCCCAGGTTCGACAGGAAGGTGGTCGAAGCGCGGGATAGGGCGATCGAGCGCGCCATCTTCATCGACTGGCGCAGGAAGTCCTGGTTCAGGCGGCGGTAGTTCTCGAGCTCGCGCTCCTCGGCCCGGAAGGCCTTGACCGTGCGCACCCCGAGGAACATCTGCGTCATGGCCTGCACCGAGGCGCCCAGGGAGGTCAGGCTGCGGGTCGAGCCGCGCCGGACCTTCTTGGAGAGCAGCGCCACGGGCAGGGCCAAGAGCGGCAGGGCCACCAGCAGGGTCACGGTCAGCTCGGGGGCCGCGTAGATCGCGATCCCCAGCCCGACCAGGGCGCGGGCCGGCTCCTGGACCATGTCGCGCAGCACCAGGTCGATCGAGAACAGGGTCGTCTGCACGTCCGCCGAGACCCGGCTCATCAGGTCGCCGAGCTCGCGCCGCCCGTGGTAGCGCAGCGACAGCCCCATCAGATGCCGCGCCAGGCGCTCGCGCAGCTCGATCACCAAGGTCAGCGAGAGCTTGCGCGAGAGCAGGGCGAAGGAGTACGTCGCCAGGCCCGCGAGCAGGCCGATCAGGGCCAGGGCCGCGGCCACCAGCCAGACCACCTGGAAGCGCTGCTCGGCGCTCTCCAGGGGCTGATCGCCGAGCACCAACTCGCGCAGCCCCGAGAAAAAGCGCTGCAGCGCCTTGGGGGCCTCGGCAGCGCTCTCCGAGCCCGGAAACATCGCCGGCCAGAGCGGCTCGATCAGCAGGATCGGCGCGTTCTGGCCGAGGGCCGAGAGCATGCCCAGAACCACCACCGAGAGCAGCAACCTCAGGCGCCGGCGCAGCAGCGGCCCGACCAGTCGGCCGAAGCCCGTCAGGCGCTCGGAGCTGCTCGCCGCCGGCGGGGTTTTGGCGCTGGGCGCGGGGGCCGGCGCCGAAGCGTCGGCCCCCGCCGGAGCGCCGCTGCCCGCGGCGGGGCCGCTGGCCGGACTCACGCCGCGAGCCCCGAAAACGGCCCGCGGAGGTCGGTGTGGGGGCAGAGCGCCGCGGACTCTCCGCGCGCCCGCCCCGGGACCACGGACCCGGTCACTCGAGCCCGGCCGATGCGCAGGCCTGTGCGGCGAAGGCGGTGAAGCGGGTGCTCAGGTAGTCCTGGCGCACGGACTCGCGGAAATTGGCTTCCGACAGGTTGCGGGCCAGGGTCGGCGCGTTCTGGGACAGGATGCGCGCGATGTAGTAGCCGTGGGGACCCGCGTAGGGGCCGCCCACCTGGCCTTCCTCGAGGGCGAAGAAGATCTCATCGGTCACCGAGCCGCCCTCCAGGAAGCTGCGATAGTCGCTTTCCCCGAGGCTCTGCAGCATCTCGTTGCGGTTCATGGGCCCCATGCGGCCCTTGTTCTTCTTGCGCGCGGCGGGCTGGGCTTGGGCCTGGGTCGGCGTGGGCGGATCCCAGAAGTCCGAGTGGCGCTCGAGCAGCTCGTCCCAATTGGCGCCCTCAGCGGCCGCCAGGGCCTCGGTCACCTGCTGGGCCTCTTCGGCGGCCTCCTTCCAACCATCCGGCTTCCAGCGGTTCTGCTCGAAGTCGAAGGCC
>JBIKLM010000397.1:0-4160 GCA_044359835.1 Planctomycetota bacterium | reverse complement strand
CACCACGGCGGTCCCGGAGCCGATCCGCAGCCGAATACCTGACCGGGGATGGTCAGCGCCCGCCGCAGCCGATGGCGGCGGGGCCTGCTCGGGACGGCAGCGTTGCTTGACCGCAGCGGCTCGCGCCAGCGGCGGCAGATTTCACGGCTGGATTCGGGAGCACCCCGGCGGAGCCGGGGTGCCGCCCAGAGCCGGAGGGGGCGCGGGGGACCTAAGGCGTCCTGGTCCCGTTCCCAGCCCTCCTAGGGTGCGAGCACGGTGCCCCTGAGCCCGTCCGCGCGCTCCCGCCGGGGCCGCTTTAGCCCGCGGCGTTCCTCGGTCACTCGCCGAGCAGCAGCTCGAGCGGCGGCAGGCTCAGCCGCTGACCCACATCGATGCTGCTCGCATCGGGCAGACGGTTGAAGCGCGCCAGGGCTTCCACCAGGGCGCGCTCGCGGCGGCCATAGCGGGCGGCGGCGATCGAGGAGAGCGTCTCTCCCTTGCTGACCAGGTGCTCGCTGAACCCCGGCTGGCGCTCGAGGCCCGGGTCGATCTCGGGCAGGTTGCCCTGGGGATCGAACTCGAGCAATTCCCTGGCCAACTCGCCGTCGATCGGCGGGCTGCGCTCGAGATCCGGACCGAGCTCGCCGGCCAAGGGGCCCTCGATCGGCAGTCCTTCCTCGGTGTACCCGAGCCCGTCTTGCAGGGCCTCCTCGAGGGCCCCCTCGGAGGCGCCCGGCACGACGGGGGGGGGCTCCACGACCGGCGGCAGGGCCGGCGATCCGATCAACACGCGTCCCCAGCCTTCCCCCGGGGGCAGGGGAGCCGGGCCCTGCGGGGCCACCGGGGCCTCGCTGGCCTCGGGGCCCGAGCGGCCCGCGAGCCGCTCGAGCCAGCCGTCGAGCAGCCCCGGTCGGATCAGCGCCGCACCCAACAGGCCGCCGGCGGCGAAGACCACCAGGCCGAAGAGCAGGAAGCGCATGACCGGAGCCCCCGCTTCAGGGCGCGGGAGTTCCTTCCGCAGCCGGCTTGTGCTGGAGGCTGCGCTCCCGGGCGGCTTGGGCCTCACGGCGCTTGGCGATCAGGGCCTCGAACCACTCCAGCAGCGGGCTGGCGATGTAGATCGAGGAGTAGGTGCCGATGCCCACGCCGACCAGGATCGCGAAGGAGAAGGTTTCGAGAGCGTTGCCCGTGCCGGCGTTCAGCACGAACAAGATCAGGGTGGTCAGCAGGGTCGTGCCCGAGGTCAGGATCGTGCGCGAGAGGGTCTGGTTGATCGAGAGGTTGAGCAGCTCGGTCAGCGGGCGTCCGAAACGGGCCCGGTTCTCGCGCACCCGGTCGAAGACCACGATCGTGTCGTTGATCGAATAACCGATGATGGTCAGCAGCGCCGCGACCATCGGCAGGTTGATCTCGATGCTGAGCACGCCCAGCCGGTCCACGATGCCGATCGCCCCGAGGGTGAAAAGCACGTCGTGTATCAGGGCCACCACCGCAGCGAAGCCGTAGGAGTACTCCGCGAACCGCGCGCGGATGTAGAGCACCACAGCGAACAGGCTGGCGATCATGGCCAGGATGGCCTTGTCGCGCATCTCGCCCACCACCTGGGCCCCGACGGTGCTCGAGTTGGGGATCGGGCTCGAGAGCTTGTAGGCCTTGCCCGCCGTGTCGCGGCCGGAGCCGAACAGGCCTTGCAGACGGCTCTGGAGCGAAACCCAGTCCGTCGTGTCGAGGCCCACGACGTCGTAGGCCCCGCGGCGCTGGGCGTCGGCGCTGACCGAAGCTTCGGCGAAGCCCTCGGCCGCCAAGCGCGCCTGCACGTCGGCGGCCGGGTGGTCCTGCTCGAAGTACAGCCGCACCGAACTGGCCGAGCCGTCCGCGCCGACCAGCTCGATCGGGCCCTTTTGCAGCAGATCGGCGAATTCCTTGCCGACCTGGTCCTTGAACACGCCGCCCACGTCGCCCTCCGCCAGGCTCGCGTCGTCCAGCTTGAAGGTCAGGCGGAAGTCGGTGTAGCGGCCCTCGCCGGCGGCGCTCGAGAGAATCGGCTTGACCTCGGCCTTGGCCAGGTCGCCTTCCAATTGGGTCACCCGCTGGCGCAGGGTGTTGGTGTCGACCGGCTGCTCGGTGCGCAGCTGCAGGTCAGCGCCACCGAGGAAGTCGATGCCCATCAGGGTCTTGCGCGGCACGGTGGCCAGGATCGCCAGACCGATCGCGATCGTCCCGATCGAGAAGGCGTAGGCCAGCTTGCGCTTGCCCATCCAGTCGTAGTTCGCGGTCACCATCCAGCGGCCCATGGTGAACTCCTGGGCGCGCCGCTCGAGGCTCAGGACCACCATGGCGCGGGTCACGACCAGGGCCGCGAACATGGAGGTCAGGATGCCGATGCACAGGGTCACGGCGAAGCCCTTGACCGGACCCGAGCCGACCACGTACAGGATCAGGCCGGTGATCAGCGTGGTCAGGTTGGCGTCCACGATGGTGGCGAGCGCCTTGTCGAAGCCCGCCTTGCTAGCCTGCTTGAGGTTGCGGCCTTCGTCGCGTTCCTCGCGGATGCGGTCGAAGATCAGGATGTTGCCGTCGACCGCCATGCCGATGGTCAGGATCAAGCCGGCGATCCCGGGCAGGGTCAGGGTGGCGTCCATCAGCGCCAGACCGCCCATCAGCAGGAACAGGTTGATCACCAGGCTGATCGAGGCGAAGACCCCCAGGCGGCGGTAGTAGGCCAGCATGAAGCCCACGATGGCCACGAAGGAAACCAGGCCGCTGATCCAGGCGCGCTGGACGTTCTCGCTGCCCAGGGACGGGCCGACGCGCTCTTCGTACTCGAGCACGGGCTTGAGGCGCAGCGAGCCAGCGCGGAGCACCTTGACCAGGTCGGTGACCTCGCGGCTCGAGAACTGGCCGGTGATGATGCCGCGGTCGTAGATCGGGTCGTTGAGGTTCGGGGCGGATTGGATCTCCTCATTGAGGACGATCGCCATCTGGTCGCCGCGGAACTCGCTGGTGAAGGCCTGGAACGCCGGAGCGTGCTCGGCGCGCACCTCGAAGCCGACCGCGTTGCGGCCGTACTCGTCGTTGGTCGGGAAGGTGCTGGCCAGGCGCGAGCCGGTGATGTTCCAGTCCCGATCGCCGTAGCGCGGATGCAGGCTGGGGATCAAAAGCGGCTGGGCGCGCTGGGCCAGGTTGCGCTCGTCGCGGATCGAGCCGGTGTTCGGGTCGCGAAAGCGCCGCTCCGGAGCCCAGCGGATGCCGCGCGCCGGACCGCCCGCCTCCGGGGCCAGGGCGTTGAACTCCGCCAGGTTGGAGGCGCCCTTGTTCTGCTCGAACCAGGCGTCGAGCTTGGCCTTCTCGGACTGGAAGCTCGTGCCCAGGTCCTGCATCAGGCTCTCGCTGCTGTCGCCGCCCACCAGCACGATCTCGAACGAAAGCTTGCCCAGGTTCTCGATCCGGTTCTGGATCGCGTTGGTGCTGACCAGTTCGACCGGGGCCCCGCTCGAGTGGGTGGCCCGCTGGGTGCCCTTGGCGCCGCGCTCCTTGATCACCAGGTTCGTGCCGGTGAAGGCGCTGTAGGAGATCAGCTCGTCGCCGAGGCGCACCGTGCCGCCGTCGGCGGGGAAGTCCATCCGCTGGCCCTGCGCGAGGGCGATCGGCTCGCCCGGGCCCGCGGCCTCGAGCAGCTCCCCGGTCAGGGTCGAATCGGCGCGCTTGCCGTCGAGTTCGTCCAGGCCGGGCAGCTCGACGACCATGCGGTCCTTGCCCTCGAGGCGGAGCACCGGCTCGAGGGTGCCGTCGGGGTCGATGCGGCTGCGGATGATCGAAACCGTGTCCAGCACCACGCTGGCCGCATCTTCCCCGGGGCCCAGCTGGTTTTCGTCGGGCGACAGCCGGAACACGTAGCGCGTCCCGCCTTGCAGGTCGAGGCCCAGGCGGAACGGCGGCTTCGAGGTGAACAGGGGCTTGACCAGCAGCAGGATGGCCGCCGCAGCGATCAACAGGGCGGTCAGCGTCAGCTGCTTCTTGACCGGGTCGGTCTGCTGGGTCTTGGGATCGACCATGGGGAGGACAGCGCGCGGGGCTGGGCGGGGCGTTGGGCCCGGAAGCGGGCGGGGCGAGCGGGGCTCGCGGGGGGGCGCTCGCCGGTCGGCGTGCGCGGCGGGCGGGGTGGGAGGGCCGGGCGG
>JBIKLM010000398.1:0-4160 GCA_044359835.1 Planctomycetota bacterium | reverse complement strand
GCTGAGAAAAAATCGACTCGGGCTGCGCCCGAGCAGTCAGACCAGCCTGTCAGCATGCCTTTGGGCCGCCATCCGGCGGCCGCAGAGGCTGGGATCGTCGCTGCGCGCCGATTCCAGTCTCTGGCGGGCGCGGACCGCGCAGTGGCGGGGCCGGCGGGCGCGATCGGACCAAAGCGCCCCTCGGGCGAGCGACCGACGCGGGCGGTCTGCTCGCCCGAGGGGCGATCGGAGGCGCGGGCCACAAGCCGGGCCGCGCCTGGGGCGCCGGGGCGCCGAGGACCAACGAGCCGTGGGCCAGCGCGCGGGTCAGACCCGGGGTCGCGTCGGCCGCGGTGCCCAGGGCCCGCCCGGTGGGCTCACTTCGTGGTGCCGCCGGTGCCGCTGTCGCGCAGCTCCAGCATCTCCTTGCGGAGGTCCTGGGCGTAGTTCTTGACGTCCTGCATCACCTTGCGGACGCGGGCGCAGGCCGCCTTGTTGCCCGCGCGCGCCTTCTCGACGTCGTCGCGCACGGATTGGATGGCAGCCACCATGTTCTCGAAGGTCTGGGTCATCGTTGCAGGGGGGCCAAGGCTAGGGCCCCATCGGGGAGGCCGGAGATCCGGAGGATCCGGAGGAATGGGCCGGGAAGCGGCCCGGAGGAGGTGCGGGGGCTGGCTGGCGCGCGCGGCTCGGGGAGGCCGGGCGCCGGGCAGCCCCTCGGTCGGGTCGATCGCGGCCGGGGAGCCCGAGCGGGCCCCGGCCGCAGGGCCCGAGGTGACCGGAGTCTAGGTTTTGTCGCCCCCGACCGGTCCCTTGGGGGCCCTGGAACTGGGCGCGGAGGCCCTGCGGGGACCGGATTTGGCCGATTTCTGGGACTTGGCCGGGCTCCTCGGGGTGGCCTGGGCCAGGTCCAAGATCGCCTGGAGGTGCGGCGGGGAGACCGGCAGGACCGAGAGGCGGTTGCCGCGGGCCAGCAGCTGCAGCCCCGCCAGGCGGGGCTCCGCGCGCAGCTCGTCGAGCGAAACGGCCCGCGGGAGGGCGCCCTGGGCCTCGATCTCGACCTCGAGCCAGCGCGGGGCGTCGGGGTCGGAATCCGGGTCGAAGTGCTCGCTCTGGGGGTCGAACTGGGTCGGATCCGGGCGGGCCGCCCCCACCACCCGCGCCAGGCCCACCAGCGCCGGCGGCTGGCTGTTGCTGTGGTAGAAGAGCACCAGATCGCCGCTGCGCATGCGATCGCGCATGAAGTTGCGGGCCTGGTAGTTGCGCACGCCGTCCCAGCCCGTGCGGCGGCCGGGGCTGGCCAGCAGATCGGCGTACGAGAAGACCTCGGGTTCGGACTTCATCAGCCAGGCGCCGACCGGGGCGGCCTCGGCGGCGGCCGCCGCGGCCGGCGGCGCCACGGATGCGGCCCGCGCGGCGGGCTCGGCCTTGGCCGCTCGCCCAGCGGCCCCTCGGCCCAACGGTTCGGGCGCTCGAGCGCTGCGCCCAGTGCGTCCCCGCGCGCGCCCGGAGCCGGCCGGCTCTTCGCCCGCGGCCCCTTGGGTGGCGGACTTGGTCTGGGGCGGCTCCTGCCCGGCGGGCTGGGCGCGGGCGCCGCTCGTTCGGGGGAGGTGCTGAGCTTTGGAACGCGGCCTGGCCATGGGGAGTTCGTCGGCTGGTTGGATCGGTCGCTGGCGGGCGCTGGCGGGCTCTGATCAGGAGAGGCCAGGGGGCCTGCCCGGCATCAGCCTCCCGCGCTCGGTCCGCAGGGACACGGGCGGCGCCAGCACCTCGGCCAGCAGCAGCGCCCGGCGCCAATCCTGTGCACCGCGGGGCAGGACGAAGCGCGGCAGTTCGCCGCTCGCCAGTTCTCGCTGGGCTTCGGCGGCCGCCTCGCCGGAGGACACGGACTCGATGCCGGCGCTGGCGCCCGCGCCGACGCCGATCTCCTCGGAGCTGACCTCCGGCAACACCGGGTGGGCGCTCTCGGGCGCGCGCTCGAGGGCCTCCTCATCGATCTCGCTGAAGTCGATGTCGGTCAGCTCCCCCGGAGCCAGCTCGCTCTCGAGCGGCCGCGGGGCGCTGCGCTCCGCGGCGCTGGCGGCCGCCGGCGCCGCGGCGGCAACCGGGCGCGGACCGGTCTTCTGGGGCGCAGGCGCGGCCGCGGGCTTCTGCTCGAGGCCCTCGAGCAGCTGCCGCCAGATGTCCTCGCCGCGCTCCTCGGCCTCGCTGCGCCGCCGGGGGCGCTGAGCGGGGTTCGGACGGCCGGTGGCCCCGCGCTGCTTGGCGCCGCGGCCGAGCAGCGGCGCGCCGAAGAAAAAGACCAGCACCAGGATCTGGAACGCCGACTGCAGGAAATCCTGCATGTCGAACGCCAGCAGGCCCGGCGACAGGGCGAACAGCGGCAGGGGCGGCATCGGGGCGGGTTCGTTGCGCGGGTTCAGCGGATCGACGTTCGGCTCGGGCCGAGCCCCAGGGGCGCCTGCTCGGCCTCGAGGCCGGCCGCAGGGAGGCCCCAAGGCCTGTGAACAGGCGGATGTGTGCGCTCGGGAGCCCCCCGAGACGATTCTGAGGGGCTGCGGGGAATCGGGTGGCTGCCGGACGGGGCGCCGGGCAGGGCCCCGCTCCGGGCTGTGGTCCTGGGGCAGGAGCTTGCGCCCCGTAGCCGACCGCGCCGCCCACGCGGGGTGCTGTCGGCGCGGTCGGCGCAATCGGCGGTGGGACTCCAGGGCATCGCGGTCCTCTCTACGGGCGTCCTGGGGTCCGAGGGCCGATCCCGACGCCGCCGAGGTCCGAACCGGTTCCTGAAGGGCCGTCTTCCAGCCGATCCAGCCGTTCGACGGTCACAGCTTGGGAATCGGCGCTTCGCTCGGCTTGGCGCCGGTGCCGTCGCCGATCGTGGCGCGCATCTGCGTGTCCGCCTCGATGTTGCGCATGCGGTACAGGTCCATCACGCCCAGATTGCCCGATTCGAGGGCACGGGCGATGGCGCGCGGCACTTCGGCCTCGGCCAGCACGACCTCGGCGCGGTTGGCCATCACGCGGGCCTTGAACTCCTGCTCCTCGGCGACCGCCATGGCGCGGCGCTTCTCGGCCATGGCCTGGGCCACGCGCTTGTCCGCTTCGGCCTGGTCGGCCTGCAGCCGCGCACCGATGTTGTTGCCGATGTCGACGTCGGCGATGTCGATCGAGACGATCTCGAAGGCCGTGCCCGCATCGAGGCCCCGGGCCAGCACGGTCTTCGAGATGTGGTCCGGGTTCTCGAGCACCTCCTTGTGGCTGCGCTTCGAGCCGATCGTCGAGACGATGCCCTCGCCGACGCGGGCGATGATCGTCTCTTCGCCGGCGCCGCCGACCAGGCGCGAGATGTTGGTGCGCACGGTCACCCGCGCCTTGGCCAGCACCTGGATGCCGTCGGCGGCCACCGCCGCGATCTCGCTCTTGCCCTGGGCGGGATTGGGGCAGTCGATCACCTTGGGCGTGACCGAGGTGCGCACGGCGTCGAGCACATCGCGGCCGGCCAGGTCGATCGAGGCGGCGGTGCGGAAGTCCAGCTTGATGCCCGCGCGGTCGGCCACGATCAGGGCGCGCACCACGCGCTCGATGTCGCCGCCGGCCAGCACGTGGGCCTCGAGATCGCGCTTGTCGATGTCGCCGATGCGGGCCTGCACGACCAGCACCCGCGAATCGACGATCTTGGCCGGCGGCACCTTGCGCAGGGTCATGGCCACCATGTCCAGGATCCCGATCCCGGCGCGGGTCAGCAGCGAACGCACGTACAGGTTGGCGTAGCGCAGGAACAGCGCGACGAACAACAGCACCAGGACGGCCGTGGCGACCGCGATCACGGTCGTGACGGCTTCGCTCTGGGCCAGGATCGGGAGCGGGAGGGCGGGATCGGACAACATGGCGAGGGATGGGAACCGGCCGCTGGGGCCGCTTGTCGGGGGCTGCGTCGTGGGCCGGTCTGGGTCGCAGTCGGGCACGGCGCGGATCGGACGATCGGGATCGCGGGCCGCCGGGGGGCGGCCGGGTGTTTCAGGGGTTTGGCCCGGGCCGGGCGGAGCCGGGGCGGCCGCGCGGGTCGGCGCTGCGCAGGCCGGGCGCTGGAGCGCGGATCAGGGCGCTCGCGGAGCTTCGGGCGGGGCGCTCGGGGCCGGGGCGTCGGCGCGGGCGACCACCACCCGGTTGCCGAGCACCTC
>JBIKLM010000396.1:0-4166 GCA_044359835.1 Planctomycetota bacterium | reverse complement strand
AGGCCCACCAAGCCGTTGGCGGCCAGGGCCGCCGCCGCGTGGTAGCGCAGCTGCGCCTGATCGTCCTCGGCCAGCTCGATCACCGCGGCCCCCAGGCGGAGGGCCAAGCCCCGCGCGAGCGCCCGCGCAGCGGCATCGCCGCGGATGCCGATGGCCAGCGCCGCGGGCGGCTCGGCGCTGGGCCAGCGCGGCAAGGCCGCCAAAGGATGGAACAGACCCAGCGCGAGGCCGCGGCGGCCGAGGGGCGCGAGCAGGCTGGGCGGCCGCGCGCCGGAGAGGTGCAAGACCGCGCGCAGGGGCCCGCCGACGGGCGGCGTCAGCCCCGCGACGAAGCTGGCCAGAGCGGAGTCCGCCACGGCGATCAGGGCCAGCTCGCTCTGGCCCAGGGCCTGGTCGGGATCGCTGACGAAGGCGCCGCCCAGCTCGGCCGCCAGGTCGCGCGCGACGGAAGCATTGCGGTTCCACAGCAGCGGGCAGGGCTGGCCGCGGGCCACGAGCCAGCGAGCCAAGCAGCGCCCGGCGGCCCCCAGACCCAAGAGCGCCACGGACCCCGCCGGTCCGGCAGATCCCGCGGTCACGGCTGCTCCTCGGCGCGGGCCTCGCGCGGGCCGCTGCCGAAGGGCCGGCAGACGCGCGCGGCCGACAGGGGCTGGCCCAGGGCCCGTGCGGTCTGCCCCACGGCCAGGAGATCGAGCCGGGCCTCCTCGGGGTCGTCGTAGACGCCAAAAAAGGCCGCGCCGCTGCCGGTCAAGCGCCAGTGGGACAAACCGATGCCGTCCAGCAGGCTGCGCATGCCGGCGACCCCGGGCGAGCATTCGATCGCGGCCTGCTCCAAGCCGTTGAACAGCAGTCCGCGCAGCTCGGACAGCTCCAGGGCCAGCCAATCCCGCGGCGCCGAAGCGCGCTCGGGAAAGGCGCCGGCTTCGAGGCCCAGGCGCGCGTAGACCGCGCTGGTCGAGGCGCCCTCGCCGGGCATCGCCAACGCGAACCAGCGCCGACCGGCCGCTGGGGGCAGCGGCAGGGGCTCGACCCGCTCGCCCCGCCCGCGCCCATGGGCATACCCGCTGGCGCGGGCGGCGGCGAAGAAGACCGTGTCCGAGCCCAGCCAGGCCAGCGGCGCCAGGGCCGCCTGTTCGGGCTCTCCGTGCAGGGCGCACAAGCCGAGCAGCACCGCGGCCGCATCGGCGCTGCCGCCGCCCAGCCCCGCCTTGGAAGGCAGTTCCTTGATCAGCTCGATGGCCACCCCGCCGCCCGCTGGGCGGGCCTCGAAGAAGGCCTCGGCCGCGCGCCAGGCCAGGTTGGTGTGGTCCCGGGGGATGTCGTCGCTGGCGGCGGGACCGCCCAGGGACATCGAAACCCCGGGCCGCGCCGCCCGCCGCAGCGTGACCCGGTCGCACCAATCGAGGGCCAGGAAGGTGGTCGCCAGCTCGTGATAGCCGTCGCTGCGCCGGCCGAGCACCTCGAGCCGCAGATTGAGTTTGGCGGGCGCGAGCCAGCAGCTCGGCCCCGGCGCGGCTTTCATGGCCGGGGGGAGCCCGCGGCCAGGGGCCCGTCCAGGCGCAGGTTGTCGATCAAGCGCACCGGCCCGATGCGCACGGCCAAGAGCGCTTGGGCGCGCTCGAGGCGCTCCGGCTCGCTGGCAAAACGCTCGGGATCGCGCACCACGGCGTAATCGATGCGCTCGCCGCTCAGCGCGCCCTGCAGCTCGGCCTCCAGGGCCGCCCTGCGACGCTCGCCGCGCTCCCAAGCCGACCGCGCGGCCAGCAGGGCCCGATACAGCAGCGCCGCGTGCTCGCGTTCCGCGGGCGAGAGCCGCTGGTTGCGCGAGGAGCGCGCCAGCCCGCTGGCCTCGCGCTCGGTCGGGCAGACGACGATCTCGGGGAATCCGAGTCGCCGCGCCAGGTGCCGCACCACCAGCGTCTGCTGGAAGTCTTTTTCGCCGAAATAGGCCCGCCGCGGGCTGACCCACTCGAACAAGCGGCGACAGATGGTGGCCACGCCGGCGAAGTGACCGGGCCGGAAGGCGCCTTCGAGCCCGGCCGCATCGGGACCCGGATCCTCGCGCGGAATCGCCTCCAGCCCCCGCTGCGCCAGGGCCGCGCCGAAATCCGGGAAGAAGTCCGCCAGCTCACCGGTGAACAGCAGGTCGTTGCCCACTCCGGCCAACAGGCGGGCATCGCCGTCCAGGTCGCGCGGATAGGCGGAGAGGTCCTTCGGATCGTCGAACTGCAGCGGGTTCACGAACACGCTGACGCACACCGCACCGTTTTCGCGCTTGGCGCGGCGCACGAGCTCGAGGTGGCCCTCGTGCAGCGCTCCCATGGTGGGCACGAAACCGAGCGTGCGCCCCTGGGCGCGCCAATCGCGGGACCAGGCGCGGGCCTGCTGGGGTCCGGTGCGGATCATCGTCCCAGTCGGTGCTTCGCCGGGCCCCCTGTCAAGCTGCACAGGCTCGCCGCTCGCAGCCCGCGCGGCGGCCGGAGCCCGCGCCCGCCCGAGCGTCAGGCCCGGACGGAGCTGCGCAACGATCGGCTCCGGGATGCCCACCGGCGCGCGCGGGCCGGGTTCAAAGGGCCTCCGGCAGCCGCCCTTCGGCGGCCTCGAGTTCCGCCAGAGCGGCCCGCGCGGTGCGGCCGCTGGGCAAGCGAAAGTCCGGGTCCAGCTCGCACAGGGGCGCGAGCACGAAGCGGCGCCGTTCGAAGCGCGGGTGGGGCAGGGTCAGGCCGGCGCGCTCGCGCCGCAGGTCGCCCAGGCAGAGCAGGTCGAGATCCAGGGGCCGGGCGCCATGGCGGCCCTCCCTGGCGCGGTCGCGACCGGCGCGGGCCTCGATCCCGTGGAGCAGCCCGAGCAGCCATTCGGGCGGTGCGGCGGTCTCGAAAGCGGCCACGCCGTTCAAGAAATCGGGCGAGCCGGGCGGGCAGTCGACCGGCCGGGTGCGCAGCCAGGTCGAGGGGCGCAGACCCAGCAGCTGGGGGCAGGCCCGCAGCGCCTCGAGGGCCTCCGCGAGCGTGCGCTCGGCGGCCCCCAGATTGGCCCCCAGGGCGATCAGGCCCACGCGACGGCCGGGGGCCCGCGCCTCGGCGCTCACAGGGAACGGGCCCGACGGTGTGCGGCGAGGGCCTCGAGGCCACGCCGCCAGAAGGGGAACACCAAGCCGCTCGCAACGAAACCGAGGAACCCGAGGAACAGGAACGGCACCGGAGCGAGATAAAACAGCGAAAGTCCGAAAACCCCGTAGATCAGGCCGGTGAAGGGCGTCCGGCCGCGGGTCAGCCACTGACCGAAATGTCGGTACGGCACACGCGAGACCATCAGCAGGCCCAGCAACGGCAGCAGCAGCAGCAACAGCGACAGCGCCGGCGTCAGCCAGGGGTCCCAGGCGATGCGATCCATCCAGCCCATCACCCGGCGCAGCGGGGTGGGCGTGCCGGCCGAGACCTCGAGGGCCGGATAGCGCAGGATCAGATACAGCCACAGGGAAGAGCACACCAGGCCCGCCGCCGCGGGCGAGGGCAGGCCCGAGAACCAGCCCGGCTCGCGCGGCGCGTCGTTCGCCCGCGGGCCCTCCTCGTGCTCGAGGTTGAAGCGCACCAGGCGCAGCATGGCCAGCAGGGAATAGGCGGCCACGGCCAGGAAGTGCACCCGCGAGGCGCCGCCGCTGGCGGCATTCCAGTCGGCCCCGGCGCCGAGCAGGTCGCGGGCCGCCAGGCACTTGGCCAGGATCGCCGGGGTCAGCCCGAAGGTCAGGGCGTCCGCGAAGGAATCGAGCTGCGCTCCGAAGTGGCTGGACGCGCCGGTCAGCCGGGCCACGAAGCCGTCCAGGGCATCGAAGATCATGCCCAGGAACACCAGGGCGCAAGCGCGCTCCATCTTGACGTAGAAGAGCTCCGGGCTGGATCCCAGGGCGGCCAGCCCATCGACCGCGGTCGCGATCGCCAGCACGCCGCAGAAGGCGTTGCCCAGGGTGATCAGGTTGGGCAGGAGGTGGATGGTGCGCATGGCCGCGGCATTTTGTCCCAGGGGGCGCCCCGGGGGCAAACCGGGGAAGGGGCTCGGCGGCCGCCTGCCGCGGGTGCGGGACGGGCAGTATGCTGCCCCCCATGAGCGAAATCGTCAGCCTCCACGCCCGTGAAATCCTCGATTCCCGCGGCAACCCGACCGTCGAG
>JBIKLM010000047.1:0-14569 GCA_044359835.1 Planctomycetota bacterium | reverse complement strand
AGGCTCCGGATGGGTGCCGCAGCGCCCGTCGGGAGCTGCCGGGCCCCGCAGCGGGTCCGGCGCGGTGCGCGGCTCGCCCGCGGCGGACGCCGCCGGGTCTGGCGCAATCCTCCCGGACCCGCAGCGTATGCTCGCCGCCGGTGGGAGTCGCTGCCCGCGGGCATCCGCCGCCCGGCAGCCGGCCAACACCTGGACCCGACCGTCCTTCAGCCCCGCCCGACCCCATGGCTCACCGCGTCCTTTCCCTGGCCGCCCTGACGGCCCTGCTGCTGCCCCGCGACAGCACGGAGCTCTACTTCGAACCGGAGGCCGGCACGGTCTTGGTGCGCAGCGTCGAGCTGTTCGGCTCCTTCGACCTCGACGACGCCGAGATCACCGTGATGGGCCAGACCATGGGCCCCGAGGCCATGGGGGGCGATCTATCCGAGGCCTCGGCGGAGGGCAACCTGAGCTTCGAACAGACCGACACCTACGGGCGCTGCGAGCGCGGTCGGGCGCTCTCGCTGGTGCGGCGTATCGGCATCGCCAGCTTCAATGGGGAGCCCCTTTCGGAGGACAGAGCCCGAGAGGTCGAATTCACCTGGGATGGCACCCTGGGCCGCCATGTGACCGGGATCCCCGAAGGATCCGAGGACGATCCGGAGGACCCTGAGGTCCAACAGATGCTCAAGGTGCTGCGCGCCCAGGTGGATCCGAGTTTCCTGCTGCCCACCGGCCCGGTCGAGCCCGGCGCGACCTGGAAGGTCGAGCTGGGGGCCCAGGAGCTGCTCGACCTGCTGGTGCCCGGACTCGATCTGGAGGGCCTCGCGCAGCTCTTCCGCGAGCTGCTCGAGGAAGAGATCGCCAAGCAACCCGCGGATCGCAGCGAGCAGTTCGAGGTCGGCATCCGCCTGTTCGAGAACCTCTCGGGCCAACTGATTTCGGATTTCCGACCCGTGGAGGCCAGCGTCACCTTCGCGGGGCTCGAGCCCAGCGAGGGCGGGTCCCTGGCCAAGCTCGAGTTCGGCTTCGATCTCGAGCTCAGCTTCGATCCCTCCGAAATACTCCTGGCCGCCTTCAAGGAAGCCGAAGAGACCCAGCAATTCAGCGCCCTGAGCCTCGAACTCAACTTCAGCGCGGAAGTGACCGGGAGCCTGCTGTGGGACGCGGCCCAGCACCACAGCCGCGAGCTGAGCCTGAGCGGCGACTACAGCGTCGACATCGCGGGGGATGCCGCGATCGAAAACGACGAGATGGGCGAAATCACGTTCCAAGGCTTGATCGCCTTCTCCGGCGCCATGGAGTCGACCCACACGAGCGCGCCGCCTCCCCCGCCGACGGAAGCCGAGGCCCTGGTGCCAGCGGGCGGCTGATCCGCAGCGCGCGTTTCCGGGGAGGGCGCTCGGCCAGCGGCATTCCGAGCGCTCCCGGGGATGCGCTCCCTTCCGGGGCCGAGAGCCCCGAACGGGCGCAGGCGCGGCCCAGCCAGCCCTGCGATCTCCGGCGGGCTGACCGGCGGCCTTTGGCCAGCCGGCGCCGACCGCGGGCCGGGGACTGGCCCGACGCGCCACAGACCGCCGGACAGCGGAGACCTAAGGATTGCTGTCCGGCAGGCGCTGGATGCGGGCGCCGAGGGCTGCCAGGCGCTGCTCGATCGCTTCGTAGCCGCGGTCGATGTGGTAGACGCGGTGCACCTCGGTCTGGCCCTCGCTGACCAGGGCGGCCAGGACCAGGGCCGCCGAGGCGCGCAGGTCCGAGGCGGTCACGTCGGCCCCCGAGAGGCGGCCGGTGCCCTCGACGATCGCGGTGGCCTCCTGCCGCCGGATGCGCGCTCCCATGCGCACCAGCTCGGGCAGGTGCATGTAGCGGTCGGGATAGATGCGCTCGGTCACCAGGGAGACGCCCTCGGCGCGGCACATCAGCGCCATCCACTGGGCCTGCAGGTCTGTGGGGAAGCCGGGGTAAGGCTGGGTGGTCACGTCGGTGGGACGCGGCCGGAAGCCGTAGCCGAGCGGGTTGGTCTCGATCCAGTCGGCGCCGCGCTCGACGCCGTATCCCGCTTCGCGCAGGCGATCGACCAGCGCCGACAAATGCCCCGGGTCGCAGCGCTCGATCCGCACGCGCCCGCCGGTGATCGCGCCGGCCACCAGGTAGGTGCCGGCCTCGATGCGATCCGGCAGGACCTGGTGCTCCGCCCCGTGCAGCTGGTCGACGCCCTGGATCTCGAGCCGCGGCGAGCCCAGCCCCTCGATGCGCGCGCCCATCTTCTGCAGGCAGCGCCCCAGGTCGACCACCTCCGGCTCGCAGGCCGCGCTGTGGATCACCGTGGTGCCCTTGGCCAAGCAGGCGGCCATCATCACGTTCATCGTGCCGGTCACGGACGAGCCGAAGGCCGTGCCCAGGAAGATCTCGGCGCCGCGCAGGCCCCCGCGCGGGGCGCTGGCTTCGACGTAGCCGTGGCGGATTTCGATCGTCGCGCCCAGGGCCTCGAGGCCCTTCAGGTGGACATCGATCGGGCGCACGCCGAACACGCAGCCGCCGGGCAGACTCACCGAAGCGCGCCCCGTGCGCGTCAACAAGGGGCCGAGCACGCACACCGATCCGCGCATCTTGCGCACGTTCTCCCAGCCCGCGCGCGGGTTCAACTCGCCGCCGGCGGCCAGGGTCAGCCCCCCGCCGGGCTTGAGTTCCCCATCGACCCCCAGTTCCTCCAGCACCGCCAGCATCGTGCGCACGTCCGAAAGGTCCGGGGCATTGGGCAGACGCAGGGGCTGGCCGGCCAGGATGGCGGCAGCCATGGTGGGCAGGACCGCGTTTTTGGCTCCGGCGGTGGTGACGCGCCCGTCGAGGGCCACGCCGCCCTCAATGCTGAACTTGTCCATGGATGGCTGCGGCCGGGGCGGGGTCAGCGCCGGGTGGGAGCGGCGGCGCGGCCGACAGGCCCGCTGCCGCCGGGGTCCCGCGCTGTCGCTCGACCGACCTGCGGGCTGGAGCCTACTGCCGTGCGGGCCCGGCCGGGTAGCGCGCGCCGGCCGACGGCCCAGACTGGGACCCGCCCGGGGATCCGGGCCGGTTTGACGCCCCTCCCCCCCAGCGCTAACCTGCTCGGTCCGAGCGGCCCGTTCGACCTCGGCCCCCGGCCGAACCCGGCGCCCCCTCTCGCCCACGGCTCCGGCCGGCGCGCCGACCCCGGTCGGCCCGGCGAGAGCGGCCCAACGCGGCTGCCACGCGTCCACCCCCGCGCCCCGTCCCCTATCCATGACTCCGGATTCGACGCTCCACGCCGGCACCCCCGGTTCGGCGGTTGAGACCCAGCCCGAATTCGACCTGCTGCAGACCGAGAAGCTGAGCTTCGCCGCGCTGCAGTCGGGCCGCATCCAGGTGTTCCGAGATCGCAGCTCCCACCAGGACTTCGTGAAGCTCGTCGACGGCCTGCCGAACGACGCCGAGCAAGGCCGCCGCAAGGGCCTCGGGCTGTGGATCCTGGGCCGCTTCACGGAAGCCGCGGCGCTGTTGTCCAAGCATGCCGGCGACGACGTGGCCGACTTCACCCGCGGGCACTGCCTGATGGCCAGCCGCGATTACGCCGGCGCCGCACAGCTGTTCGAGCGCCTGACCAAGTCCTACCCCGAGGAGCCCCGGCCCCGCGGCGCAGCCATCGACGCGCGCGTCGAGGAACTGCTCGCCAAGGCGGCGCCCAAGAACGATCCCGAGGCCCACGATCAGGCCGCGCTGCTGATCGAGAAGTCGCTGAAGGCTTCCCCGGAAAGCTTCATCGACAGCGCCGAGGGCCAGTACCTCTCGGGCCGCCGCCGCGAGTTCCTGCGCGATCCCCAGGGAGCCCTCGAGCACTACCAGCGGGCCCGCGAATACGATCCGACCCTGCGCGCCAACCTGGTCCGCGCCGCCTACGTGGCCGAGCGCGGCGGCCTCGACCTGACCGCCATCGAGATCTACGAGTCCCTGGTGGCCCTGCGCCAGGCCGATCGCGGCGCGCTGCTGAACCTGGGCGTGCTGTACGAAGACCACGGACGCGATGCGGAGGCGGCCTCCTGCTACGACATCGTGCTCAAGCAGGACCCGACCGACACCCGCGCGCGCCTGTACCTGATCGACGCCCAATCGGCGATCGACATGTACTACGACGAGGATCAGGAGCGCAAAGAGGACAAACTCAACCAGATCCTGCGCACCCCGATCAGCGACTTCGAGCTTTCGGTCCGCGCGCGCAACTGCCTCAACAAGATGCAGATCCACACGCTCGGCGACCTGGTCACCAAGAGCGAGCAGGAGCTGCTCTCCTACAAGAACTTCGGCGAGACCTCCCTCAACGAAATCAAGGAGATCCTGCGCACCAAGGGCCTGCGCCTGGGCATGCCGCGCGAAGAGGCGGTGGCCTCGATCGAGAGCCGTTCGCGGCGCCCCGGCGCGGCCGCCAGCTCGGGCTCCGACACGCTCAACAAGCCGATCGCGGACCTGCAGCTTTCGATCCGCGCCCGGCGCACGGTCGAAGGCCTGGGCTGCTTGACCGTCGGGGACATCGTCAAGCACTCCGCCGAGGAGCTGCTGGGCATGCCCAACTTCGGCACGACCAGCCTGCAGGAGCTGCGCTCCAAGCTCTCCGAGATGGGGCTCAAGCTGGCCGGCGAATGAGGCCGGCGGGCGCTGGCTGCGGCAGAACCGCCGCAGCCCTGCGCCCGAGGCTGGCCGAAAGCGCTCCTTGAACCGTCGGGGGGCCGCGCCTCCGCGCCCTGCACGGGGTGCGCCCCGGCAAGGCACCCCTGCGGCCGCAGCGACGACCGTCCCTCACCAGCGCGCCTTTGTACGACTTCTTGATCGGCAACCTGGCCGAGCGGCAGGCCAATCGCCTGGTGCTCGATGTGGGCGGAGTCGGTTACGACCTGATCACGCCCCTGGGCGCCAGCTTCGGCCCCGGTCCGCGCCTCAAGGTGTATGTGCATCTGCAGGTGCGCGAGGACGCACACCTGCTCTACGGCTTCCCCGACCGCGCCACCCGCGAGCTGTTCCGCTTGCTGCTCAAGGTCAAGCAGGTGGGACCGGCCATGTCGATCGCGATCTTGTCCGGCATGGCGCCCGCGGATCTGCGTGCCACGATCCAAAACAAGGACATGCGCCGGCTGACCTCGATCAAGGGGGTCGGCAAGAAGACTGCGGAGCAGATCCTGCTCGACCTCTCGGACCGCCTCGACGAGTTCCCCGACCTGCCCGGGTCCCAAGCGGCCCCGGCGGCCGCGCCGCGGGTCCAGCGCAGCGAGGCGGAACGCCAGACCCTGCTGGCCCTGCTGTCGATCGGCATGAGCGAACGGGAAGCCGAACTGGCCACGGCCCAGGCCGTGGCGGCCGTCGGCAGGGACGATCTGGAGCTGTTGCTGCGGACAGCGCTCAAGCGCTGACAGGCTGTCCGCATGCCTTTGAGCCGCCATCCGGCGGCCACAGAGGCTGGGATCGTCGCCAAGGGCCGATCCGAGCCTCTGAACCGGCGATGCGGGCGGCGCCCGGCGAACCCGGCCGGCGGGGCCAGCGGCCGCCCCCCTGCGGTCAGCACGGGAGCGTCGGATCCCAGGCAACGGAGGTCGCGATGGTCAGCGGGGCGCGGTGGACGGCCGCGCGGCCTTCGACGAGCGCGGCAGGCCGCCGCGCTTGTGCCGGAATCGGATCGGTGCGCCGCGGGCGCCGCGGCAGTCGCTAAGTTTTCGGGAGCTCTGCCGGGTTCCGAGCGGGGTCCCCAGCCGAAAGGTACTTCGAGCCCCCACGGGGATAGAGAATCTGGTTCCAGCGGGGCGTTGCTTCGCCAGATGGCCGGGCTAAGTTTCCGATCAGGCTCCAGGTCGTGTGTCAGCCCCCCGAGCAGCCCGTGTCCATCCGCCCTTCCCCCTCAGACCCCCGACCCGCGGCCCGCGGCCCCTTCGGACGGGGCCTGCCGATCCCCGGCCCTCGAGCCGGAGCCACGGGACCGTGGCCGGCGGAGCTGCGCAGTTCGGCCGGCCCGGCCGTGGGCCTCGGATTGCTTTTGGCGCTGGTGCCCGCCTGCGGCGGCGGCGGTGGCGGCTCGGGAGGCCCCGAGGAACCGCCCTTCGGGCTCCAGGGCGAATACTCCCTGGGCCCCCTGGGTTTCGATTTCGGCTCGAGCCAACCGGGGGCCGTGGACCTCGTGGCGGCCTACCCCGGCCTGGGGCTGAGCCCCCTCGATCTCGTGCCGATCCCCGACGGCTCGGGCCGCCTGGTTTCGATCGACAAGACCGGCTTCGCGCTGAGCTTCCTCGATACCCCCCAGGCGGCCTCTGCCAGCACCTACTTCGACCTCTCCGGCGCAATCCAACAGAGCGGCGGCGAGACCGGCCTGCTGGGCATCGCCTTCGACCCGAACTTCGTCCAGAACGGGCACCTGTACGTGTTCTACACGGCCAGCGGAGCCGGCCGCAGCGTGCTGGCCCGGCTGACCAGCCAGAACGGGGTGGTCTCGCCGGCGAGCCTGCTCGAGCTGCTGAGCATCCCCAAGCAGAACAACTTCCACAACGGCGGCAAGCTGGCCTTCGGACCGGACGGGTACCTCTACCTCGCGGTCGGGGATGACGGCATCCCGACCAACGCCCAGGACCTCAGCAGCCTGCACGGCAAGATCCTGCGACTCGAGACGAACGGCGCCGCCGCACCCGGCAACCCCTTCGCCAGCACCGCAGGCGCCCGCGCCGAGATCTGGGCCTTCGGCCTGCGCAACCCTTGGCGCTTTTCATTCGACAGCCTGACCGGCGACCTGTGGGCCGCCGACGTGGGCGAGCTCGAGCGCGAGGAGATCGACCGCATCCTTCCCGGCCGCAATTACGGCTGGCCGGCGTTCGAGGGCTCGCTGCCCTTCGACACGCTCGTGGGCCTCGATTACGCCAGCACGGAGCCGCCCGTGTTCGAGTACGACCACAGCGTAGGGCAAGCGATCATCGGCGGCTTCGTCTACCGGGGCAATCTGCTGCCCTCCCTGAGCGGCGCCTACCTCTTCGCCGATGCGGTCGTGGGCCGCTTGTGGGCCCTGACCATCGACGGTCAAGGCCAGGCCAGCAGCACGCTGCTGGCCTCCGGCCTGCCCTTCCCCGTGTGCATCGCCCCGGACACCGCCGGCGAGCCGCGTATCGGCTGCCTGATCGGGGCCAGCGTGTTGGGCCTCGAGGAGAACGGCTCGGGCGGCCAGGGCCCTACGATCCCCGAGTGGCTCTCGGAGACCCTGGTCTTCAGCGACCTGGCGAGCCTGACCCCCGCCACGGGCTTCGTGCCCTACGAGCCGAACGCGCCCTTTTGGTCCGACGGCGCCGAAAAACTGCGCTGGATCGGACTGCCTCCCGGCGGCAAGGTCGGTTTCAGCCCCAACGGCAACTGGACCTTCCCGGTCGGCACCGTGGCGCTCAAGCATTTCGATCTGCAGACCTCTGCGGGGCCCCGGCGATTGGAAACCCGGGTGCTCTACCGCACGGCCGCGTCCTGGCAGGCCTACGCCTATCGCTGGAACGATCAGCAGAGCGACGCGCGGCGTGTGGACCTGCCCGAGCTGGCCTTCTACACGGTGCCGGACCCGAACAACCCGGGCTCGACCCTCTCGCAGCCCTGGCTGTACCTGGCGCCCGGCCAGTGCTTCCAGTGCCACACCGCGGCGTCGGGCCACGCCCTCGGTCTGCGCACCCCGCAGCTCAACGGGGAGTATCCCTACGCCCTGGCCAACGACAACCAGCTGCGCGCCTGGAACCACATCGGCTGGTTCAGCACGAACATCGGACCGGCCGGGCAGTACGCGGCCCTCGTGGATCCCTACGATCCAAGCAGCGGCAGCCTGGACCTGCGCGCCCGCAGCTACCTGGAAACCAACTGCGCCAACTGCCACCGCCCCGGGGGCCCCACGGCCCTGGACATGGACCTGCGCGCGGGCATCGAGATCGGCGCCATGAACACCCATGGGATCCTGGCCAGCGCCGGCAACCTGGGCATCCCCGAGGCCAAACGCATCGACCCGTTCGCCAGCGACAGCAGCGTTGTCTATCAGCGCATGCTGCGCCTGGACCTGTTCCGCATGCCGCCCGTCGGCAGCTACAGCTTCGATGTGGTCGGACTGCAGCTGATCCGCGATTGGATCGACCAGGGCGCGCAATGAAGCCCTCGGAAGCGGGTTGCGCCGCTCCAGTGGGGTGCAGCGGCACCGCTTGCGGGGCCTGGCGAGAGCCCGCGGCGCTCAGAGGCTGGGAAAAATCGGCGCGCAGCGACGATCCCAGCCTCTGCGGCCGCCGGATGGCGGCCCAAAGGCATGCTGACAGGCTGGTTTGACCGCTCGGGCGAAGCCCGAGCCGATTTTTCTCAGCCTGTCAGCCCCGACCCACCAAACCCTCGCGGCGCGCCAGCTCCAGGGCCAGCCGGCGCAGGCTCTCGGCGTCCAAGCGATGCAGCTGGTGCAGCAGGGTGCGCTGCGGATCGATGCCGGGGAAGCGCTCGCCGCGCCCGAGTTCACGATCGAGGCCATCCAGCAGATCCTGGGCCAGATTGGCGTAGGCCCGGCCGTGCACCGAGCGCTCGGCCGGATGGACCTCGAGGGCGTCCAGGACCTCGGCCAGCACCAGGCGCGGCTCCGGCGCGGCCGCCAGCGCGGTCAGCTCGGCGCGGTATTCCAGGCGCTGTTCGATCCGCCCCGGGTCGAATCCGCTGGCCGCCGCGAAGGCCAGCACGGCCAGCCGGTTCCGTCCCAGCGGCAGGAAGCGCGTGCGATCGCACAGGTGCCCCTCCTCGTGGGTGCGCACCAGGCTCAGCAGTTCGTCCAGATCGAGCCAGGGCGCCGCTGCGGGATCGGCGCGCCAGCGCTCTTCGAGCAGCCCCAAGCGCACGCGCTGGGCCTCTCCAAGGGGCGCCAGGGCCGAACGACGCCGCAGGTCGCGGCCCGGCGCCTGCGGATCCCCGAGCGGCAGGCCGGTGACCGCCAGAGCCCGTGCCCGGTGCTCGGCGGCGGCGGGCGTGAACCAGCGCGCCGCCAGCTCATGCCAGACCGCCAACCGCCGGCGTTCGATCGACAGGTCGATCCAATAGCCCTCGTGCAGGGCCGCGCCGGCCACGCGGCCCCCCTGCTGGCTGCGGGCGCCGTCGGCATCGGCCCCGTCGGCGTACAGCACGAGCCCGTCGAAGGGCACCCCCAGGTGCTCGCCGCGGCGCTCTTCGACGCCCACCAGGCGCAGCACCGTGCCGTCCGTGCTCCTGCCGACGAGCTTGCCGAACAGCCCCACCCGACCGAAACGCGCGAAGAACTCGGGCAAACCGGGCACGGGCTGACCGGCTGGACCGTGCCCCAGCTCCTCGTCGCGACGACAGAAGCAGGGGCTCGGGATGGTGACCTCCGCAAAGCTCCCGTAGCGGATGCGCGGCGTGGCCCGGATGCGGGCGGGCAGCTCGGGATCGAAGCCGAGATCGCCGGCATGGCGCTCCGCCAGGCGCGCGAGCGCATCCAGCACGTCGGCGAGCCCCCGGCCGGGATCGGAGGCGAGCCCCTGGCTCGGCGGCGTTCCGGCGAGGGGCTCGAGCAGGAAGGACCGATCGCCGCGGAACAGCGCCGCGGTCAAACCCGCCAATTCTTCGAGCAAGGCCTCCTGGGCCAAGGCGCGCGCCAGCAGGCGCAGGCGCTGGGCCTCGCCGGGCGGCGGCTGCTCGGCCCGCGCCCGCTCGGCCCACAGCTCGAGCAGCGCACGCGCCTCGGCGCTGTGTCCGGCCTCGAGCAGCGCCTCCGCCAAGCGGCCCCACAGCTCGCCGCCCGGCGCAGGGGGGGCGAGCTCGAATTCGCGCACCCGCTCCCAGAGCCGCCGCAGCGGCGGCCAGGTGGGCTGCCCGCCCTCGCCGCGCAGGCTCGCGGGCAGGCTGGCGAACTGCGCTTCGAACGCCCGGCCGGGACGGCCCTGGGCGAGCTCGCGGCGGAAGACCTGGAGCCGGTCCTCCTCGGGGGGCCGGCTATCGCCGGTGAGCGCGGTCCGCAGGGCCGGCGAGCCCGAGAGCAGCGCGGCGTTGGGCCCGCGCGCGAGGGCCGAGAAGCACTCATCGCGCAGCGAGGCCGCGCTGCGCCCCTCGGCCGGAAGCCCGGTGGCCAAGGCCACCAGCAGCTCGACCTGGACGGGTTCGAGCACGTCGGTCTCGATCAGCTCGAGGGCGCGCCACAGCCCGCGCTCGGCCAGCTCGGCGGCGCCCTTGCCCCGTTCGCCCAGCTCGAGCCGCGCCAGATCGAAGCGCAGGCCGGTCAGCACAGGCCCGTCCGGGGACGCGGCCCGGGCCAGGGCCTGCTCGAGGGTGCGCCGGGCCCGGGCGGGGCTGGGCGCCAGCTGGGCGGCGCGCCGCGCGAACAGGGCCAGCTCGAAATCTCCGCGGGCCGATCCCAGGGCCATCAGCGCCTGGGCCAGGGCCTCGCCGGCCTGCCCGCGGGTCTCGGCCTCGACCGACAGGCCATGGGCCGCCCAGGCCAGGCGCGCATCGCGCTGCCGCGCCTCGACGAAGCGCGCCTGCCCCTGGCCCCCTTCCAGGCGCCCGGCGAGGTACAAGGCCGAGGCATCGAAGGGCGCGCTGGCCAGGGCCGCGAGGCGGCGTTCCCAGGCCTCGGGACCGAGCAGCAGCAGGCGATCGAGGTCGTCCAGTTGCCGCAAGGGCGCCACCCAGCCCGGAGCGGAGCGCGCGGCCGCTTCGAGCCGCTCGCGGGCGCGCTCGAGCCCGGGGCCCAGATCCTGCTCAGCCAGCAGCCCGAGCGCCTCGGCGAAGGCCGCTTGGGCGTCCGCGGGCGGAGCGGCCGGACCGCGGGCGCTACGGCTTCCGGCGCAGGAGCCGCTGGTCAGCGCCGCACCACAAAGCAGAACCACGAAGCACAGCAGGGTCCGACGATCGAGCGCAGCCAGCATGCGGTCGGAGCATAGCGGCAAGCCCCCCGACGCTCCGTTCGCGCTGCCGCAGCAAGGCTCGTCCATGGGCCGGCGTTCGAAGCCCGAGGCGCAGGCAGCGGCGAGCCCGCCGCAGACTCCTGGGGATCAGGATCGATGCCTGCGGCGCGCGCCGACGGGATCCACGCGGGCCAGCACCCCGGAACGGGCGCGCCGGGCGGGGATCAGCCCCGGCGCGGGCCGGGGAAGGCCTCGAGGACCGAGTCGGGACCGACCTCGCGCTCGAGGCGCTCCTGCCATTCGTAGGCGGCCAGCAGCGGAGCCAGGGACTCGCCCCGCCCGCCGCGCACCGCGCCGGTGTAAAGCCGAACCTGGTCGACCAGCCCGCTGGAGATGGACGCATTGGTCAGCTGCGGGCCGGCTTCGAGCAGCGCGCGGCGCACGTTGAAGCGCCACATCCACTCCATGGCTTCGCGCAGCGACACGCGCCCATCGGGGCCGGGATGCAGGCCGTGGATGCGCGCCCCAACGGCCGTCAATTCGCGGTGGCGCACGGCGCTGGCTCCGGCTCGGCACAGGATGTACACGGTGCCGCCGAGCTCGCCAGGCTCGCCCGGGCGCAGGAGGCGCGCGTCGGGCGGGGTGCTGAGTTCGCTGTCGAGCACGATGCGCAGCGGTGCCGGGCGGCCGGCGGGGAGCAGCGCGACCGCCTCTCCGCGCAGCGTCAAGCGCGGATCATCCAGCTTGACCGTGCCCACACCGGTGACGATCGCGTCCACGCCCGCGCGCAGACGCTGCACCTCATCCAGACTGGCGGGCGAAGTGATCCAACGGCCTCCGCCGACCTCCGCCGGCGGAGAGAGGTGGCCCGAAAAGGTCTGGGCCCACTTGGCGATCAGCCAGGGGCGCGGACGCCGCACCCGTTCGTAGTCGGTCCAGCGCAGGAAATGGGGCGCGATGCGCTCGAGGGGCGCAGCCCCGGGCTCGTACTGGACCTCGACCCCGGCCTTTTGCAGGAGTTCGAGCCCGCGCCCGCGATGGCGCGGGTCCGGATCGAGGGCGCCGACCACCACTCTCTGGATGCCGGCGGCCAGGATCGCCTCCGTGCAGGGCGGGGTTTTCCCGTGGCTCGAGCAGGGCTCGAGGGTCACGGCCAGGGTGTGCCAGCGCGAGCGGTCGATCCCGGCCTGTTCGGCGGCCCGCAGGGCTTCGATCTCGGCGTGGGGGCCGCCCCAGCGACGGTGGAAGCCGCGGGCCAGCTCGACCCCCTCGGGGTCGAGCAGCGCCGCCCCCACGCAGGGGTTCGGGGCCACCTCGAAACGGAAGGCCCGCGCCGGCTCCACCAGGTCGCGGAGCAGGCGGTCGAGGACCAGCGGGTCCCGGCGATCGAGCAGGCGATTCATCGGCTGGCCGGCGGGGGCCGGTTCGGGCGGCTGACCACCATACGCGGCGGGCGAGCCCGGGATGGAGGGGGTCGTGGCCACCATGGGTCTCTATCGGCCACGCCGGCCGGCAGTTCCCCAGAAAACCGGGCCCCGGGGGGCAGACGGGCAGCCGGCAAGCCTTGTTCCGGCCCCCGCGGCCGGGACAATGGTCGCGCTGCCCCGGAAAGCCCGGGGCCAACCAGACCCCGGCGCCCCCCGCGCCCCCCACCCAAGCGCCGCACCCAGAGGCGCCCTAGCTCCCATGGCCAAAGCCCCGCTTCGGATCGCCGTCACCGGCGCCGCCGGACAGATCGGATACGCCCTGCTGCCGCGCATCGCCAGCGGCGCCCTGTTCGGTCCCGACCAGCCCGTGATCCTCCAGCTGCTCGAGATCCCCAACGAGAAGGCCCTGGCCGCCCTCAAGGGCGTGGCCATGGAACTCGAGGACTGCGCCTTCCCGTTGCTCCACGGCATCGTGATGACCTCCGATCCCAAGGAGGCCTTCAAGGGCGCCCACTGGTGCCTCCTGGTGGGCAGCAAGCCGCGCGGCCCGGGCATGGAGCGCAACGACCTGATCAAAGAGAACGGCCCGATCTTCGTGGGCCAAGGCCAGGCCATCGCCGCCGTGGCCGACAAGAGCGTGCGGGTCGCCGTGGTCGGCAACCCCTGCAACACCAACGCGCTGATCGCCATGCACGCGGCCAAGAGCCTGCCCAAGGAGCGCTTCAGCGCCATGACGCGCCTGGACCAGAACCGGGCCGCGGCGCAATTGGCCGCCAAGGCCGGGGTGCACGTCAGCGCCGTGACCCACACGCTGATCTGGGGCAACCACTCGGCCACCCAAGTGCCGGACTACGTCAACACGCGCATCAACGGACGCAGCGCCGCCCAGGTGATCAGCGACCATGCCTGGCTGCAGGGCGATTTCTTCAAGACCGTGCAACAGCGCGGCGCCGCCATCATCGCCGCCCGCGGCCTGTCCAGCGCGGCCTCGGCCGCCAGCGCCCTGATCGACCACGTGCGCGACCTCCACTTCGCGACCCCCGCCGGCGAATGGCGCTCGATCTGCGTGCCCTCCGACGGCTCCTACGGCATCCCGAAAGGCCTGATCTGCTCCTTCCCGATCCACAGCGACGGCCAGGGCGCCTACAAGATCGTCCAAGGCCTGCCCATCGACCCCTTCATCCAGCAGAAGATCAACGCCACCGTGAAGGAGCTGGAGGACGAAAAGGCCGTGGTCCGCGACCTGCTCGGCTGATCCCGCCCGACGCCAGGGGGGGGCGCTGCGACGGCCCGTGTCGCACGACGCCCCTTCAGCCGCTCCGCCCTGCGCCGTGAGCCTCCGGGGCCCAGCACGGCGGAGCGCCCGAATCCCGCCCGAACGAGCCCCAACGCTGCCCATCCGCCCTGGGGGCGCCGGGCCTGGCTTGCGCTGGTTGCCGCGGGGGACTCACCGCGAGACCGTTCGCCTCGCCGCCAGCCCGAGGTGGTCGGCGACGGCGACTTCCCGGCGGACGGCCCGGCAGGTCCGCGGCCAGCGCCGCCGGGGGCCTGCGGCAGCCGCCCTCCAACGCCGCGCGAGCCCGCGCCGGCTCTCCGCTCGGCTCAAAGCCTGATGGCCGGCTGTGCGTCGGCTAGGGTCTGAACTTCGGCGATCGAGCCGGAGAGCCCGAAGGGCGTGGCTTCTTCCGCCGTGATGGTCCGCAGGCCTCCGATCAGCTCCTGGGGCGCCAGGCCGCCAGGCGCGGCGAAGGAGACCGGCAGGCCGTGTTGGCTGCGGCCCTGCAGCCAGCCCGGGTGGCGTTCGGAGAGGCTTTCAACGAAGACCTCGAGGCGCGTGCCCAGGTGCTGCTGATGGCGCCAGAGCTGCACGCGGTGCGCCTTGGACAGCAGCGCTTGGTTGCGGGCTTTTTTGACCTCCAGGGGCACGTCGTCCGGCAGGGCGTGGGCGGCGGTCTCCGGGCGCGGGTCGTACTTGAAGATGTAGTTCTGGGCGAAGCCGATCTCGGCCAGGAAGGTCAGGCTGCGCTCGAAGTCCTCGTCGCTCTCGCCGGGGAAACCCACGATCCAGTCGCTGCCGAGCTCGATGTCCGGGACCACTTCGCGCAGCAGGGCCATCCGCTGACGATAGAGCTCCGTGGTGTAGCCGCGCTTCATGGCGCGCAGCACGGGGTCGCTGCCGGCCTGGGCGGGCAGGGGCAGGAAGCGCTCGACTTTGGGGTTGTCGCGGATGGCCTCGGCCAGGGCGCGCGTCACGTAGGCCGGGTGCAG
>JBIKLM010000395.1:0-4174 GCA_044359835.1 Planctomycetota bacterium | reverse complement strand
GGACCGGCTGGCCCTCTGCATCGAGGCGCGGCTGGCCGTCCGGCTCGAGCTCGACCAGGCCGATCGTGAACAGCTGCATCAGCTCGCGGGCGAAGTTCTCGTCCGGGCGCAGATCGGTCTCCGGAGCCTGCTTCTGGTTCTTGAGCATGCTCAGGTAGAGCCCCATCTGCGGCGCCAGCGCGATCTGCCCCAGCAAATCGCGGTAATTTCCGAAGGCCCCATCGACCAGCAGGTCGTAGTAGCGGGCGCAGCCCAGCGGATCGTCGAACAGGCTGCTGTTCTCCGCGGAGATCACCAGGATCTGGGACAGGGCGAAGGCCATGCGCTGGCGCAGCTGATCGGGGGCCTCGATGGCCAGCTTCCACCAGAGCTGCTCGCGGTGCTGCTGGTACACCGGCAGGCCGACCGCGGCCAGGGCGGCCAGCTTGGGGGCGTGCAGGCTGGGCGGCAGCTCGCGCTGGCGCTCGAGCCACAGCTCGAAGCCCGCCTGCCCCAGGTAGGCCACCTCGAAGTCGTCGGGGCCGAAGGTCGCCTGGGTCAGGAAGCGCATCAGGTCCTGGCTGTCCGCGGGCAGGTCCTGCCCGACGGGGATCGATTCCCCGGCCCCGCCGGCGCCGCAGCCCGCCAGCCCGAAGGCCAACAGCAGCCCGGCCATGCCCCCCGTCGATCGATTCTGAGCGCGCTTCATCGAACCCGCCGACGTTGCCCCCGAGGCTCCCGGCAGCCCCATGGTTCGGTTTCCGGGGCCGCTCGGCTTGATGCAGGTTCGCTTCAGCGGGCGGAAAGCCTTTCCAGCGCCCGCCCCCCGGTTGTGGGCACCCGTCGGCGCCGGAATACTGGGGCCCATGGATGCATCGCTGCTGCTCGACGCCGGCCGCCGGTCCTATCTGGGGGCGCGGGCCCGCGCACCGCTCGGGCACCGCCTGGCCGGCTGCCGCTACCTGGCCAGCGGCAAGGTTCGCGACCTGTATGCCCTGGATGCGCGGCACCTCTTGTTCGTGACCAGCGACCGGATCTCGGCCTTCGACGTGGTCATGGGGTCCGGCGTGCCGGACAAAGGCCGCATCCTGACCCACATCGCCGCCTGGTGGTTCGAGCAGACCCGCGGCCTGATCGACAACCACCTGGTCTCGACCTCGGTCGACGACCTGCCGCGGGCCAGCCCGGCCGAGCGCGACCTGCTGCGCGGGCGCATCATGATCGTGCGGCGCACGGCGCCGACGCCGGTGGAGTGGGTCGTGCGCGGCTACCTGGCCGGCTCCGGCTACAAGGCCTATCGCGAAACGGGCCGCCTGTTCGAGACCCCACTGCCCGCCGGGATGGTTTCGGGCAGCCGACTGCCCGAGCCCCTGCTGACGCCGACCACCAAGGCCGAGGGCCATGACCTGCCGCTGACCCTGGCGGAGGCCCGCGCTTTGGTGGGCGCCGAGGTCTTCGAGCGCGCGCGGCGGGCGGCCCTCGAGCTCTTCGCCGGCGCCAGCCTCGAGCTCGAAAAGCGCGGCATCCTGCTGGCCGACACCAAGTTCGAGTTCGGGCTGCTCGAAGGTCGCCTGCTGCTGATCGACGAGGCCCTGACTCCCGATTCCTCACGCTTTTGGCCCCTGGCGGGCCACACGCCCGGCAAGCCCCAGGAGTCCTGGGACAAGCAGATCCTGCGCGACCACCTCGAGACCCTCGACTGGAACAAAGAGCCGCCGCCGCCCGCCTTGCCCGGCGCCCTGCTCGAGCGCTTGCGCGGGCGCTACCTGGAGCTTTGTCTGGCGCTGACCGGCGCGGCGCCCCAGGGTCTCGAGGGCCCCGCCTGAGGCTCCCGTCGAGCCCGGGGCCGCTCCCCACCCGGCCTGCGGCCAACGGCTCGGTGTTCAGGGCTGCTCACCCCGATCCAGGGCGCGCCGCCGACCGGGTCCGATTCTGGCGCCGAGGTTACTTTCAGGCGCGCCAGTCCGCCTGCGGACGGACCGCTCCGCTCCCCCACCGAAGCTCTCCCCCGTGCCGATCCAGACCATCGAGTGGCGCCCCGGCCCCCCCGGCTTCGCGCGCCTGATCGAGCAGACCCGCCTGCCCGTCGAAGCCCTGTACCTGGACGTCCACGACGTGGCGGGCATGGTCGACGCGATCTATCGCCTGGCGGTGCGCGGTGCCCCGGCCATCGGCGTGGCCGCGGCCTACGGGGTCCTGCTGGGGGTTCAGGGCCGGGAGGCCCTGACGCCGGCCGCGCTCCTGGCGGAGCTCGATCAGGTGGTGCGCCGTCTGGCGGCCGCCCGCCCCACCGCGGTCAACCTGTTCTGGGCCCTGCGCCGCATGCAAGCCTGCGCCCAGGCCGCGGCCGCGGCCGGCGCCGATGCGCGCCGGATCATCGCCGCGCTGTTCGCCGAAGCCCAGGCGATCCATCGCGAAGACGCCGACCAGTGCCGGCGCATGGGCGAGCTCGGCGCGCCGCTGATCCGGGACGGCATGCGCCTCTTGACCCATTGCAACGCCGGCGCCCTGGCCACCGCCGGCATGGGCACGGCCTTGGCGCCCATGTACACCGCCTGGGCCCAGGGCAAGCGCTTCGAGGTCTTCGCCGACGAGACCCGTCCGCTGCTGCAAGGCGCGCGCTTGACCGCCTACGAGCTGCACCAAGCGGGCATCCCCGTGACCCTGATCACCGACAACATGGCCGGCCGGGTCATGTCCGAGGGCCGCATCGACGCGGTCTTCGTGGGCTCCGACCGCATCGCGGCCAACGGCGACGTGTGCAACAAGATCGGCACCTACTCGGTGGCCGTGCTGGCCAGGCACCACGGCATCCCCTTCTACGTGGTGGCGCCCCTCTCGACCTTCGACCCGGAGGTCCCGACCGGCGGGGAGATCCCGATCGAGGAGCGCCCGGCCAGCGAGGTCACCCACGGCTTCGGCAAACAGACCGCCCCGGCCGGGATCCGCGTCTACAACCCGGCCTTCGACGTGACCCCCGCGGCGCTGGTCAGCGCGATCATCACCGAGGCCGGCATCCTCGAGCGCCCGGACCGGCCCGGGGTCCTGGGCTTGCTGGCAGCAAAGAGCCCGCGTTGACCGGCAGGGACGGTTTCGTTCCAGGCCGTGCCCGATCCGGAACGCCGGCCTGCAACCCCCGGCCCGCATGCCTTTGGGCCGCCATCCGGCGGCCGCAGAGGCTGGGGAGCGTCGCTGCGCGCCGGTCGTTTCCGATCCTCTGACCGGGCGTGGCCTTCGCCGGCCGCACCGCATCGCCCTTGGAACCTCCGCAGCCTCGGCTTCATTCCGCGCCGCCGGCCCGCCGATTTTTGGCTCTATGGCCAAGAGCCCCAAGGAAAGACTTTCCGACGACGAGGACAGCGGCGCCGAGGGCAGCAAGCTGGTGCGCCCCGACGCCATGGAGAAGGAGCTGATCGAGTTCGTCGCCGCCGTGGACGACAGCCGCCGGCGCCTCGGCAAGTCCCAGCTCTCGCCCGCGGAGTTCCTGCAGGTGGCCAAGGCCCTCGGTTATCGCGGCCCGCGCGGGGTCGGCATCAAGGCCCTCGAGCAGGCCCTGGCCAACTACCGCCAGAGCCAAAAACGCCTGTTCCCCTCCTGCTCCGAGATCCACGGCCTGCTGCTCGACCTGGGATTCCGCCGCTCGGCGGCGTGAGGCCGCCAGCGCGCCGCGAACCGAGCTTCGCGCCCACCTGACCAGCCCAGGCGATCGGTGTCGCCTCCGCGCGCTCGAGGCGAGCGGGTTCCGGTCGGTTCACCCCCGCGGGCCGGAATCTGCGACCAGGGCCTCGAAGCCGCGCTGCAGGGCGGCGCGGTCGAGGCCCTGGCCGATCAGCACCAGCTGCGAACGCGCGGGGGCATCGCCTGGAGCGGGGCCGAGTTCGAGGAACTGGCACACGCCTTGGACCAGCAGCGGCGCCGGGGATTGTTCGGTGCGCAGGAGGCCCTTGATGCGCCAGAGTTCGTGGCTCTTGTCCTTGGACAGCCAGCGCAGCCAGAGTTTGAGCCGGTGGAGGTCGAGGGCGCGGTCGGTTTCGAGTACCAGCGCGTCGACGCCGCTGCCGTGGGCGGCCGGGGCCGCGCCCGGAACCCAAGCGCCGAGCGGGCCCCCGGCGCCTTCGGCGGGGCGAAACACCGGCAGGGAAGCGGCCGGGGCCAGCAGGGCCGCCAGGTCGGTTTGGCCGCGATCGCAAAGGTG
>JBIKLM010000394.1:0-4185 GCA_044359835.1 Planctomycetota bacterium | reverse complement strand
CGGGGGAGCCTCGGCGGCGGGGCGCGGGGCGGGGGCTCTAGCGGAAATCGCAGGCTCGGGCTCGACCCGAGAGTTGTCGCGGCGCGCCTCAGGCGCCGTCGCCGCGCAGGCTGATCCAGAGCACCAGGCCGAGCAGCGCCAGGCCGCCCACCAGGATCAGGAAGGCCTTGGCTTTCTGGCCGCCGCGGTCGGCGAACTTGAGGCTCAAGAATCCGCACAGGGCCGCCGCACTGGGCAGCGCGTACAGCGCATAGAAGAAGGCCTGCTTGGCCGTTTCGGTGCCGAGGAACGGCAGGCTCTCGATCAGCCCGAAGGATTGGGCGGCGAAGGCGCCGACGGCCAGGCCGGCCAGCAGCAGCAACAGCGCGCCGAGGGCGCCGAACAGGCCCAGGGAATTCTTGGAGCTCATGGGGTCATGGTGTCAAAGGGGTCCGGGGGGCGCCAGGCGCGCCCCCGGGGAGGGCCCTGGCCCGTTCAGGGCTTGTCGAGCGAGGGATCGAAGCGCCTAAGGGCCCGCCCGCCGGCGGTCAGCGCGAGCCACAGGGCCACGGACAATCCGGCGGAGACCGCCAGCGCGCCGGAGAGCCACAGGACCACCGGGGTGGTCGGCTGGCCGAACAGGCCCCAGGCAACCCACAGGCAGCCGGCGGCGAAGGCGGCCGAGAGACCGAAGCACAGCCCGCGCAGCAACAGCAGCACCAGAGCCCGGCCGATGTTCTGCAAGGGCCCGTCCTGACCGGGCACCAGGCGCACGGGCCAGACCAGAAAAATCGCGTTGTCGAGGGCCAGCCACAGCCCCACCACCAGCGGCAGCGGCAGGCCCACGGCCAAGAGTTCGGCCCAGATCGGTCCGCTGGGCAGGCCCCGGCCGACCAGCAGCTGCAGCAGCAGGGCCAGGCCGAGCAGCAGCGTGGCCGCCAGCCATTCGGGCAAGAGCATGGCCAGGAACAGGCGCCGGGGCGGCAGCGGCCAGGATTTGATCGCGTCCAGGCGATCGAGGTCCTCGCGGAAATCGAAGCGCAGCCCGCTGCACAGGTACAGCGTGCCGAGCAGGGCCGTGGTCAAGAGCGAGCCGATCAGCGCCCCGGGCGCAGGCTGGCGGCCGATGGTGGCCTCGCTGAGCGCCACCAGCAGCGTCAAGATCAGCGCGCTGAAGCCCAAGGTCGAGCGCGCCCGGCGCCACAGGCCCGCGGACTTGCGCCAGGCGACCGCGCCCAGGGGCCCGCGCCCGAACAGCCAGGGCACGCGCCGCCCCGCGCTGCGCGCCGAAACCAGCGTGGCCGCCGCGCCGGTGCCCGAGCTCTGCAGGCGCCGCAGACGCCGCGCCAGCGCCTGGGAGCTCTCGAGCACCCACTCGCGGAAATCGAGCGGCAGGCGCGCGACGCCCTCGTAGACCGAGAGCAGCAACAGGGAGCAAACGCCGCCCCACAGGCCCAGTTCGGCCGGGCCTTGGGCGCTGGCCAGCTTGGCCCAGGGCGTGAAAGGCCAGGTCAGGCGCTCGGCCCAGGGATGCTCGAGCCAGCGCGGCAGGTCGCGGAAGTCGGGCATCTGGTCGAGGGTCAGGGCCACGAACAGCACGCCCAAGGACAGCCCCAGGAGGGCCAGGAACACGAGCCTGGAGACGAGCCGCAGCACCTCGGCGCGGGCGCGGTTCTCGATCGCGCCGAGCAGCAGCGCCACGCCCTGACCGAGCAGGGTCACGAAGGCCACCGCCAGCAGGCCCGCCAGGGCCGCCGGCAGGGCGCGCGGCAGGCGCACCGCGGCCGCGGCCGCCACCAGCAGCCCGCCGAACAGCGAGCGCAGCAGCAGGGTGTTGAGGCGATAGCGCAGGATCGCGCTGCGCGAGAGCGGCGCCGAGAACAGGCGCTCGAGCTCGCCGGGCGGCAGGTACAAGCCGCGCTGGGTGATGTTGCCGCTGATCGAGAGGGCCGCCAGCAGCGCCATGGCCAGGCGCACCACGGGCTCGGTCAGCTCGGGCGGCACGGCGCCGCCGCGGTTGGCCATGATCGTGAGCAACAGGGAGCCGAGCCAGATCAGCCCCATCAAGGCCCCGAGCAGGGCGAACACGGCGCCCGAGACGCTTTTCAGGCGCCGCTGCTGGCGGCGCAGCAGGCCGCGCAGCTTGGCCCGCGCCAGATAGCGCAGGGCCGGATGGCCGCGGAGGATCGCCATGGGCCGCGCCTCACCCGGCGGGCTCACCCGCCGGCCGGGGGTCCGGCTCGGCCCGGCCCTGGCCCTCGGCGGTCAGGGCGAAATAGAGGTCCTCGAGGCTGCCCGCGCTGACCTGGGCCAGCCCCTGCTCCAGGGGCCCGTCGAAGCGCACCCGGCCGTGGTCCAGGATCAAGAGCCGCGTGGCCAAGGCCTCGACCAGCTCGAGCTGGTGCGAGGACAGCAGCACGGCCACCCCGGCCCGGGCCTGCTCCAGGATCGCCTCGCGGGCCGCCCGGATGCCCCGCGGGTCGAGGCCGGAGAGCGGCTCGTCCAGCAGCACCAGCCGCGGCTGGCTCAAGAAAGCGCAGCAGAAGGCCAGCTTTTGGCGCATGCCCCGCGACAATTCGCCGCCCAGGGCGGCGCGCTTGTGGCTGAGCTCGAAGCGCTCCAGCAGGGCTTCCGCCAGGGGCCAGGGATCGCGGACCCGGTAGAGCTCGGCGGTGAAGTGGAGGTGCTCCTCGACGGTCAGGGCGTCGAAGGGCTGCGGGTCGTCGGGGACCCAGGCCAGCAGGCGCTTGGCGGCCAGCTCGTCGCGGGCCAGGTCGTGGCCGGCCACCCGGATGCGGCCGGACTGGATCGGCAGCACCCCGGCGATCGTGCGCAGCGTGCTGGTCTTGCCGGCCCCGTTGGCCCCCACCAGGCCCAGGATCTCGCCGGGATAGAGCTCGAAGGAGAGCTGGTCGACCGCCAGGAGGTCGCCGTAGCGGCGCACCAGGCGCTCGACGGAGAGGGTCGGAGCGCGGGGCGGGGCGGCGGGCGGAGTGGGCACGGACACGCCGCCGCAGTGTACGCCCCGGGGCGTCCCGGAAAGGCCCCCGGAGTCCGGCCTCGGCCGCAGCTTTCGAGCGGCTCCGAGCGCTAACATCGTGGCCCCGGGGCGTCGTCCGGCCTATGGATCCGGCCTCCCCGCCACCCACCCGCCGCGCTTCCGCCATGGCTTCTCGTCACGTCTGGGAACAGCCCCTCGACCTCGGCCCGAGCGACCCCTTCGGGCCGCGCCACACCGGCTCCGGGGCCGCCGACCGCGCCGCCCAACTCGCCAGCCTGGGGCTCAGCACCCTCGAGGCCCTGATCGACGAGACCGTGCCGGCCGCGATCCGCCTGCGCCGGCCCCTCGACCTGCCCGCCGCGCGCTCCGAGACCGAGACCCTGGCCGATCTGCACGCCCTGGCCAGCCAGAACCAGACCTTCCGCTCGTACATCGGCATGGGCTACCACGCCTGCCACACGCCGGGCGTGATCCAGCGCAACGTACTCGAGAATCCGGGCTGGTACACCCAATACACCCCCTACCAGGCCGAGATCGCCCAGGGGCGCCTGGAAGCGCTGCTCAACTACCAGACCATGGTCAGCGACCTGTGCGCGCTGCCCCTGGCCAACGCCTCGCTGCTCGACGAGGGCACGGCCGCCGCCGAAGCGCTCTCGATGACCCTGGCCCTGGCTGACAAGGGCCGCCAGGGCTGGTTCGTGGCCGAAAACTGCCATCCCCAGACGATCGACGTGGTCAAGACGCGCGCCGCCGTCCTGGGCGTGCCGGTGCACGTCGGCGACCCGCTGCAGTTCGACTTCGCCGCCCACCCGCTGGCGGGCGCGCTGGTGCAATACCCCGACACCTACGGCGATCTGTTCGACGGCCAGGCCCTGGCGGCGCGCGTGCATCAAAGCGGAGCCAAGCTGGTCGTGGCCACGGACCTCCTGGCCCTGTGCCTGCTGCGCGCTCCCGGCGAGTTCGGCGCCGACGTGGCCGTGGGCTCGGCCCAGCGCTTCGGCGTGCCGCTGGGCTACGGCGGCCCGCACGCGGCCTTCCTGGCGGCGCGCGAGGAATTCAAGCGCGTGCTGCCCGGCCGCATCATCGGGGTCAGCAAGGACAGCCGCGGCGAGCGGGCCCTGCGCATGGCCATGCAGACCCGCGAGCAGCACATCCGCCGCGACAAGGCCACCTCGAACATCTGCACCGCCCAGGTGCTCCTGTCG
>JBIKLM010000046.1:0-14671 GCA_044359835.1 Planctomycetota bacterium | reverse complement strand
CCCCGATCACATGGGTCCAGACCGACAGGGCCGTGCCGAAATAAGGCGCCAGCAGGCGCACGGCCGACAGCTCGACCACCATCGTGACCGCCCCGCCGACCAGGGCCAGCAGCAGCCAGGCCCAGGCCCAGGCCGAGCGCGGGCCCTGCGGCCCGTGCCCGGTGGACCCGTCCGGAGCGCTCGAAGGGGCCGGAGCACTCATCGAGCCGCGCCCGCCACCGGCCCCCGATCCGACCCACGGCTGCCCCGGAAGCATCCGGGGCGCGCCCGATCTGGCCGGGTCCTATCCGCGGCCAGCCCGCTGCGGAGCGTCACTCGCTGGCCTTGCTGGGCGCCGTGAACTCCATGCGCCAGCTGGCTGTGTAGGCCCGGCCCCGGTCGCCCACCAGGGCGGCCCGATCGAGCATGGCGCGCAGGTTCGGAGCGAACTTGCTCTCCTGCTCGGTGCCGTTGATCACCACCCGCACGGGCTTGGACAGATCGAGCAGCCGGTCGTTGAGCATCAGGCGCACGTGCGAAAAGCCTTCGCCCGTGATGCGCACCAGATTGTTGCTGCGGTCGATCTCCGCGCTGAGCTGGGACTTGCCGTCGGCCGCGAAACCTTCCACGTTGAGCCAGTAGGCGTCCATGGCCTCCGGCTTGCCCGGGCTGAAGCGCACCCGCGTGGGGTGTGCCGTGCGGCGCTGATCCTTGGCCCAGGCCCAGATCGCCGGGAGCTGCGGATCGGGGCTCACGGTCACGGTCTTGTCGCCCAGTTCGCGAGCTTGGCCCTCGAATTGGCTCGCATTGCCTCCCGCTCCCGCCAGCAGGACCGCAAGATTTGCGAAGTTGGTGGCCGGGGTGGCGCCCAGGTCGCCGGCGCGGGCGATCGCAGCGGCGAACACGTGCGGATAAAGCGAGGCGATCTCGATCGCGGTCTGGGCGCCGCGCGCGTGGCCCGCGATCAGCACCCGGTTGGGATCGATGCTGTAGGCGCGCGAGACCTGGCGGATCACCTGCATGGCGCTGGCCACGCCCCCGGCCTGTCCCCGGGAGCCGATCGAGGCCCAATCGGCGACGTTGCCGGGCATGCCCACCACCGCCACGATGGCCTGCTCCATCATCCCGGGCTCGGTCCACTGCTCGCGCAGGGCCACCTCCGGCGCCTTGCCCTGCTCCGGGATCACCAACAGCAGCGGGTAGGGACCGCTCTTGACCCGGTAGGACTTGGGCGCGTGCACCGCGTAGCGGATCGTGTCGCCCCAGGCCCCGGTGAACGAATTGAGCGCGATCTTGCCCTTTTCGACGTTGTCGGAGCGCTCGTCGGCGGCGATCATCGCGCGCTCGAGATCGGCGATCAGCTCCACCGTGCGGCGCCCCTTGAGCTTCTTCTCGATCGCCTCGGTGACCTTCTCGATCTCGTCCAGGGCTTCCAGGGTCCCCTCACGCTTCTGCGCGGCCTGGAAATAGCTCTGGAAGGCTTTGGTCAGCTTCTTGAACTCCCCGTCCGCCAGCACGGGCTTGGAGTCGCCCTCCGCCGGGGGTTCGGCCGCCTTGGGGGCTTCCCCGGCGGGCGCCGGCTCCTGCGGCGCGGGCTCCTGCGGGTCGCCCTCCTGGGCCCATGCCGGGGCCGAGATCCAGAGCGGGCCGAGCAGGGCTGCGATCACGGCCGGGAGCCAGAGCGGCTGAATGCGGGCCAGCGGGGAGGTCCTGCACTTGGACATGGGCGGCGAGGTCGAGAGGTTCCGGGAGCGATCCGTGGAGAGGATACGCAGCAGGCCATGGGACCCATAGGGCAGGCCGGCCCCAAAGCAACCGAGCTGGGCTGGTCTCCAGCGGGTCGAGCGCGCGGGCGAATCGCGGTTGGCGGCCCCTCGGGCCTGCGTGGCCGGGTCGATCCCGTCGGCTGGAGCGGCGGCAGAGGAGCCCTCTGGCCCCGCTCCCGCTGCGGGTCCGGGAGCTGTGGCCGCGGCCTCCGCGGCTCGTGGGTCTGCGGGCACAGGCCGCGGGCGAGCGGATCCTGCGCGGGTTGGGGCCAGCGCCCCGCGGCTCCCGGGGCTCAATCCCCGCCCCGGGGCGGGGCCATCGGCGGCTCCGGGCCCAGCAGGCACAGGGCCCAGCCGGCCAAACTCCAAGGCGGCGGCGGGTCCCGATCGACCCCTTGTCGGAACAGGGCCAGGGCCGCCTCGCGCTGGCCCTGCTGGAGCCGCAGACGAGCCAGCGAAAGCCCGGCGTTCTCGGATCCCAGGCGCAGGGCCCGCGCCAGGGCGCTGCCCGCCGAGGCGGAGCGCCCGCGGGCCAGTTCGAGCAGCCCCAGCTGGTTCCAGAGCTCCGCCGGCGCCGCCGAGAGGCGCAGCTGCTGCAGCAACAGGGCCTCGGCGGCCTCCGGTCGCCCGAGGCGCATCTCGGTCAAGGACAGGTCCAGGGCGCTCCAGTCCTTGCGCACCGCGCTGTGCAGCGCCGCCTGCATTGCCTGGGCCTGCTCATAACGCCCAGCGGCGATCAGTCCGCGGGCGCGATCGAAGGCGGTCTGTTGGATCGCCAGGGCCGGCTCCTGGCCCCGCGAGCGGGCGGCGGTCAGGGCCTCCAGCAGCTCTGCGTCCGCCGCGCCGAGCTCCTGGGGCGCGGAATGGACGGGCTCGAAGAAGAGCGCCGCGAGCCCGAGCCCCAAGAGCCCGACCCGCACACCCCGCCGCGGCGCCTTCATGCGCTGTAGCGCACGACGCCGGTCCCGGCGCGCACCTCGCCGATTTCGAAGGCCTGTTCGCCCGCGGCGGCCAGCTGGCGCAGGCAGGTCCCGACCTCGTGAGGCTCGACCAACAGGACCGCGCCGACGCCCATGTTGAAGGCCCGGAAGGCCTCGTCGCGCTCGACGGCCCCGTCGCGGGTCAGGAGCTCGAACAGCCCGGGCAGCTTCCAGGCCTTGCGATCGATGATCGCATCGGTCTGGTTCAGCACCCGGTTCACGTTGCCCGGCAGGCCACCGCCGGTGATGTGCGCCCAGGCGGCCAGGCGCCGTTCGACGATCAGCGGCCGCAGGGCCTTCAGATAGCAGCGGTGCGGAGCCAGCAGGGCCTCCTGGACCGTGCGGCCGCCGAGTTCCGCCGGCCGGTCCGTCAAGGCCAGGCCGAAGCGCTCGAAGATCAGCTTGCGCGCCAGGGAATAGCCGTTGGTATGCAGGCCGTCCGAGGCCAGGCCGATCAGGCGCTGGCCGGGACGCACCCGCGAGCCATCCAGGATGTTCTCGCGCTCCACGGCCCCGACGATGGTGCCCACCAGGTCGAAATCGCCGTCCCGGTAGGTGCCGGGCATCTCGGCGGTCTCGCCGCCGATCAGCGCCAGGCCATGGTCCTTGCAGGCTTTGGCGCAGCCCTCGATCAGCCCGGCCACGATGCGCGGGTCGAGCTGGCCGATGCCGACGTAGTCCAGGAAGAACAGCGGGTAGGCGCCCTGGCAGAGGATGTCGTTGATGCAGTGCTGGACCAGGTCGCGCCCGACCGTGTCGTAGATGCGCGCGCGCTTGGCGATGTCGAGTTTGGTGCCCACGCCGTCGGTGGAGGCCACCAGCACCGTGTTCCCGGCGCCGACCTTGGCCGGATCGAACAGGCCGCCGAACAGGCCCACGTCCGCCATCACCCCGGGGGTGAAACTGGCTCGGATGGCCTGCTTGGCCCGTCGCAGGGCGTCTTCTTTGGCGTCGATGTCGACGCCCGCATCACGGTAGCTGAGCGGAGATTGGGTCATGCGGCGAGGGTCCTTCGGGCCGTCGGCCCGCGGGGCGCGGCGGGCCGGGCCCGCCTGTGCCCATCCTGGCGTCGCCCGCGCCCGAAAGGAAGAGCCGCTGAAGGCCAGGTCATGGCCGCCGGCCCCTGACGCCAGACTGCCCGCGTCGCTAGAGTCTGGGCCGGCGCTGCGCCGCCCCCCCGCGATGAAAAACCTGCTGATCCTCGGCAGCACCGGCTCGATCGGCACACAGACCCTCGACCTGGTGCGCGAGAGCGGCGGCCGCCTGCGGCCGGTCGGCCTGGCCGCCGCCCGCCAAGGAGCAGCCCTGCTGGCCCAAGCGCAGGAATTCAGGCCGGCCTTCGTGGCCCTGGCGGATCCGGCCGCGGCCGAAACGCTGCGGCCCCTGCTGCCCCCGGGCACGACCCTGTTCTCCGGCCCCGAGGCGACCCTCGAGCTGATCGCCGCCGCGCGCTTCGACCTGTGCGTGCACGGCATGGTCGGCGCCGCGGGCCTCGCGCCGTCGGAGGCCGTGCTGGCCAAGGGCTGCGATCTGGCCCTGGCCAACAAGGAATCCCTGGTGCTGGCGGGCGACGAGTTGATCGAGCTCGCGCGGCGCACGGGGGCGCGCCTGCTGCCCGTCGACAGCGAACACGCCGCCCTGTTCCAGTGCCTGGGCGGGCTCGACGCCCGCGGCGTGCGGCGCTTGATCCTGACCGCTTCGGGAGGGCCGCTGCGCGATCGCGACCCGAGCGAACTCGGCGATGTGACCCCGGAGCAGGCCCTGGCCCACCCCAACTGGCGCATGGGCCCGCGCATCACGATCGGCTCGGCGACGCTGATGAACAAGGCCCTCGAGGTGATCGAAGCGCACCACCTGTTCGGCGTCGCGCCCGAGCAGATCGAGGTGGTGATCCATCGCCAGTCCGTGGTCCATTCGCTGGTCGAATTCGTGGACGGTTCGGTGCTGGCCCAGATGGGCCCGCCGGACATGCGTCTGCCGATCCACGCGGCGCTCTACCATCCGGAGCGCGTGCCCAACCGCCTGCGCGGCTTCGACCTGGCCCTGTTCCGCGAGCTGACCTTCGAAGCCCCCGATCCGCGCCGGTTTCCGGCCCTGGAGCTGGGCTATCGCTGCGTGCGCGAAGGCGGCGACGCGGGCGCGGTGCTCAACGCCGCCGACGAGGTCGCCGTGGCCGCCTTCCTCGAAGGTCGCCTGCCCTTCCCGGAGATCGCGCGCATCGATCGGCTGGTGCTCGAGCGACCGAGGCCGGCGCCGCGCCCCGGGGTCGCCGCCCGGCTGGCCAGCGACGCCGCCGCCCGCCGCTGGGCAGCCGAGCTGGTCCAGGAGGGCAGCCGCGCTTCGGCCCCCTCGCGGGGCTGAACCCGGCTGGCCGCGGACCCCTGCGAGGGCCGCCTGACCACGCCACGGGGCTCGCCGGGCCTGATCGGAGGCCCCGCGGCGGCAGCGACGGTGCCCAGCGCCGGTGCCCAGCGACGAGGTCCAAGCATCGGGGCCAGCGCCTCCCCGAGGGCCCCCGGACCGCGCGGAGCCCGGGCGCTTTCAAGCCCCCCGCTCGATGCCGCGGGCTCCCTGGACGATAGGTGCAGGCTTCGGTCTCGCCCCGGCCCCCGGCCGCGCCTACCCTGCTGCTCCGACCCGCCGAGCTGACCCATGCCCGACCTGCTGCCCACCCTCCAGACCATCCTCGGCATCGGCCTCGTGATCTTCGTGCACGAGCTGGGCCACTTCCTGGCGGCGCGCTGGTGCGGGGTGCGGGTCCTGACCTTCAGCCTGGGCTTCGGGCCGGCGCTGCTCTCGTGGCGCCGCGGGGGCACCCAGTACCAGATCGCGGCGGTGCCCCTGGGCGGCTTCGTGCAGATGGCCGGCGAGGGCCAACCCGCCGAGAACCGCGCGGAGCTGCCCGCGGACCATCTGCAGGCCAAAAGCGTCGGGCAGCGCTTTTTGATCTATTCCGGCGGCGTGTTGATGAACCTGGCTTTTGGCCTGGTGGTGTTCCCGCTGGTGTTCCTGAACGGGGTGCAATTCCTCGAACCGCGGCTCGGTTCGCCGGTGCCGGGGGGCCCCGCCTGGGCCGCCGAATTGCCCGCAGGGGCCACGGTGCTGGAGGCCAATGGCGAGCGGGTGATCGAGTTTTCGCAGATCGAACTCAGCGCGGCCCTGGGCGGCGGCCGACCGGTGGATCTGCTCTGGCGCCCGGCCGAGGGCGGCGAAGCGCGCCTGTCGCGCTTGGAGCCGGTCAAGAACCTGTCGGCGGGCTTCTACAGCCTGGGCGTGCGCCCGGGCCTCGACCCGACGGCCAAGCTGTTCGTTTTCCCCGGGTCTCCGGCGGAGGCGGCCGGCCTGCGCACCGGCGAACGCCTGCTCGAATTGCTTTCGATCGGCGGCCGCGCGCCGCTGGCGCGGCCGCTGGACCAGCAGCTGCGCAGCGCCCTGGACAGCCGCGAGCCGATCGAGCTGCTGGTGGGCGACGGCCTCGCCGAGCCCCGGCGCGTGCGCATCGAGCCGCGCTTCGAGAGCGCCGGGACGCGCCGCATCCTGGGGGTCGGCGGGACCCAGCACACCGTCGGGGCCCTGCGCGATCTGGCGCTGGTGCGGCGGCTCGATCTGCGCATCGGCGACCGGGTGCTGGCCGTCGATGGCCGCCCGGTGCACGTGGCCCTGGACTTCGCCCAGGCCCTCGAGCAAAGCCCCGGCGGCGGCCCGCTCGAGCTGCGGGTCGAGCGCGAGGGCAGCCCGCTCGAGCTGCGCTTGCCCGAGGCCAGCGCAGGGGAGCGCCGCGGTTTATCCCTGGCGGTGGCCCTCGAGCAGGACCCGAGCCAGGCCCGCGTGGTCCCGACCCCGGGCGGCGCCGGCGCCGCGGCTGGCCTGCTGGCCGGCGATCGCATCGTGGCCCTGGACGGCAAGCGCGTCGAAAGCTGGGCGGATCTCCAGGCCCAGGTCGAAGCGCGCGCGGAGCGCGGTGGACCCCTGGCGGTCGAGGTCGAACGCCCCGGCGCGGCCGCAGCGCTGCGCTTCGAGATCGAACCCGCGCCCCTGCCCCCGCAGCCGTTCTACGGCTTCGCCGTGGCCGAGGCGGAATACACCTTCAAGGCCAGCGGCGTGGTCGATTCGCTGGCGGTCGGGCTCAATTCGACCTGGAAGGCTCTGCGCGATGTCTGGCTGACCCTCAAGGGCATGTTGCTCGCCGACGTGTCCAGCAAGAACCTGGGCAGCATCATCATGATCGGCCAGGTGTCCTATTCGTTCAGCGAGCAGGGCTGGGCCAACCTGTTCTATTTCCTGTGCCTGTTGAGCATGAATCTGGCGCTGATCAACGTGCTGCCGGTCCCGCTGCTCGACGGCGGCCATCTGCTGTTCCTGCTGCTCGAGAAGCTGCGCGGCCGCCCGCTGCCCGAGCGCATCGTGGGCTACGGACAGATGGTCGGCCTGGTGCTGTTGGTCGGCCTGATGGTCTACGCGACCTACAACGACATCCTGCGGCTCCTGCAGTGAATCGGCGCGGCGATCGCCCGCCGCGAGCCCATGAATCCGAGCCATCCCCCCCGCTGGCAGAGCTGGGGCGCTCTGCTGAGGCTGTCGCTCCTGCCCAGCGCCCTGGCCGACGTGTGCTGCGGCCTGTGGCTGGCCGGAACCTGGCCGTTCCAGAGCGCGGCCCTGCCGGCCTTCGGCGCCAGCTTGCTGATCTACCACGGCGGGTTGGCGCTCAACGATTGGCGCGACCGCGAGCTCGATCGGCCCCTGCGGCCCGGTCGACCGCTGGTCAGCGGAGCGCTGCCACCGGGGGCGGCGCTGGCCGCCGGGGCCTTGGGCCTGTTCGTCGGTCCGGCCCTCGGTCTGTTCGGCGGTTCCCTGGCCGCGCTGATCTGGGCTGCGGTGGCGGCCTGCGCGGCGATCTACGACCTGTGGAGCGGCGCACGGGCGAGCTCGCCGCTCTGGCTCGGTTCATGCCGCGCCGGCAACCTGCTGGCGGCGGCCGCCTTCGGCGCCGAGCTGCGCGGGAGCTCGGGGCTCACGGGGCTCGGGAGCCTGGCCCCCTGGGCCGCGCTGCTCTACGGCCTGTACGTGGCGGCGGTCAGTTTCCTGGCGCGCCTCGAAGACGATCCGCAGCAGGCCCCGGGAAGCCGGCCGCGGGCTCGGCTGCTGGGGATCGCGGCGCTGCTCGCCGGCCTCGCGCCCGCGGCCCTGGCGCTCTCGGGGCGCCTGGCTTGGCCCCCGCGGCTCGAGCAGGGCTTGGCGCTGGCCCTGTGCCTGGCCGCGGCCAGCGGACTGTTGCGCGCGGCCCTCGCTCGGGAGCGCTGGAGCCACGGCGAGGTGGCCCGGGACGTGGGCGCCGGGCTCCGGCGTCTGCTGGTGGCCACGGCGGCCCTGAGCCTGTGCGCGGGCGCCCCGGGCTCGGGGATCGTGGCGCTGGCGATCCTGGCGGGTTATCCCCTGGCCCACGGGCTGCGGCGGGTGTTCCCGCCGAGTTGATCGAAGGCCAAGCCGCACGGGCCCGCGGGCCGGCCGGTGCACGTTCCGGCGCCCCGGCCCGTCCGCCGTTCGCAGGCCGGCTTGCCGCGCCGCTCAATCCGGCGTCTCGGGCGGCTCCAGCTCGCCGCGTTCCAGGCGGCGTTGCACCAAGCGCCGAGCGGCCCCTGGATCCGCGAGCAGGCCTTCGATGCGCCAGGTCTCGAGGCGCTCGAGCCAGGCCCCCAGGGCTGGCCCCGGCAGCAGGCCCAGGGCTTGGAGCTCGCGTCCATCGAGCAGGGCCGCGCTCTTGGCCCAGGCTCCCGACTCGACCAGCCCGGCGAGCCGCCGGCGCACCGCGGGCGCCACGCGATCGATTTCGACCGCGATCAGGCGCAGCAGGGCCGGCCCGGGCACGCCGCGCAGCAGCCGCACGGCGGCCGCCTGGGGGAAACGCTGGCTCTCGAGGTCGGCGCAGGCGGCCAGGGCGCGCCAGAGGGCCAGCAGGTCGCCCGATTCCTGCTTGGAGGGGCGCAGGGTCAGCTCGATGGCGGCCCCGATGCGCTCGGCCAGGTCGGTCTCGATCGGCCCGCCGGGATCCGCCGGCAGCCACCAGACCGCCAGGCCCAGGGCCAGGCCCGGCGCCTCGGGCTGCCCGCGCTCGAGGGCCTCGAGCCGCCGCAGGCCTTGCGCGGCGCGCACCTTGCGGCGCTCCGCCCCGCCCGGCAGGGCAAAACCGAACAGGCGCTCCTCGACGCCCAGGTCGCGCAGCACGCGCGCCCCCCGCGCATAACCGGGCTGTCCGAACAGGCCGCGCAGCTCGGCGCCCACGCGCTCGGCGGAGAGCTGGCCGAGCTCCCCGCTGGCGGCCTCCGCGGCCCGCAGGGTGGGCGCATCGATCTCGAAGCCCAGCCGGCCGGCGAAGCGCGCCAGGCGCAGCACGCGCAGGCGATCCTCGGCGAAACGCAGCGCTGGGTCGCCGACCGCCCGCAGGCGCGCCTGGCGCAGGTCGCCGAGGCCCCCGGTCGGATCCGCCAGCTCCCCGGTCAAGGGGTCCAGGTACAGCGCGTTGATCGTGAAATCGCGCCGCGCCGCATCCTGCTCGAGGCTGGCGCCGAAGCGCACGCTCTCCGGTCGGCGGCCGTCCCGATAGTCCCCGTCGGCCCGGAAGGTCGTCACCTCCAAGGGGAAGCCGTACCCAGGCAAGGTCAGCGTCCCGAACAGCCGCCCGACCCCGACCGCCCGCGGGAAAAGCGCCTCGAGCTGATCGGGCGTGGCCGCGCTGCACAGGTCGAGGTCCTTCGGCTTCCTGCCCAGGGCCAGATCGCGCACGGCCCCGCCGACGATCCAGGCCCGCAAGCCGGCCGCCGCCAGGCGGCTCGCGACCTCACGGGCTGCGCGCAACAGTTCCGGCGGCAGGTCCTCGAGGCGCGGGAGGCCCATGGAGCAGAGCCTAGCAACCCCGCAGCGACCGACGCCGGTCGCTGCACCGGGCTGGGAAGCGGGACTCGCCGCGGGACCGGTCGGGCGCAGCCCCTCACCCGGGCCCTCGACAAGCTTGCCGTGGGCCAGCCATCCTGTGGCCATCGGCGGCCTTGGCGCGCCGCAGCCCGATGCAAGCTCGCGAGCAGACCCCCCACGCGTCCGCAGCCGCCCTGCAGCCACCGGGCGAAGGGCCGAGCGGCGGACGCCGAAGCCCCGAGCTGCGCTGGCCGATCGCGGCCGTGATCGCTGTGCTGGCGGTGGTGACCCTGACGCGCCTCGAGCTGTTCGCGGTCTATGAGAACGAGCGCGATGCGTTGCGCCTCTTGATGCAGATCGCTGAGCGGCTCGAGGGCAGCCCCGCGGCCGGGACCGAGCGCAGCCTGGCGGCCGTGCTGCAGCCCGACCCCAAGGGGCTGTCGCCGGCGGATCTGCTGCGCGCCGCCGGGGACGCCGATTGGCTGGAAGCGGGCCGGGTGCTGCGCTGGCACGGCTATCTGTTCGAGCTCGAAGCCGCCGCGGGCGCTCCCAGCTCGGGGCGCGGGCCGGCGCGCATCCTGGCCTGGCCTTGGCAGCACGGACACACCGGCGTCGCGGCCTACGCCTTCGATCCGGCCATGGGGCTGCTCGGCCATCCCAATCGATCCCCGGACAGCGGCCCTTGGAGCGGCCTCGAGCGCCGGCCGGACCTGGCCGTGGGGCGCGGCTGGAAGCGCTTGCCGGCCGCCGGATTGCCCTGAGCGGCAGCGGGCCGGGGTGAACCCGCGGATTCGGGCCCTGCGGACTGCGCGCCGGCCTGCGCTCGCTCCGCGCGGAGCGAACCGCCCGCCGGGTCGACGTGGCTTCGCGCGCGCCCGCTCATGCGGCAGGGCATCGCGCCGCGCAGCCCCCCGTGCCTCGCAAATCCCGCCGATCAATACCAGCGCCAGAGCAGGCACTGCAGCCCGCGCCGGGCCTGGTTGTCGAAGCGCGGGGCCAGCCGCTTGATGGCCGAAGCGACGCGCTCGGTCGGCCCCATCTGGCACAGCTGCTGCGCGGCGTAGAGCCGCTCCGCCTGGCTGAAGCGCTCATCGTCCAGGAGCTCGAGCAGCCGCACCCGGCTGGCCTCGTCGGGCACCGAGCCCAGGACCCAGATCAGGTCCAAACGCCGGATAGGATCGGATTCCTCGAACAGCGCCGCGTGCAGCCGCGTGCGCCCCGCAGGCCCGCTGTTGCTGGCCTGGATCAGCAGCCATTCGTGGGCCCGCAGGCCCTCGATCGTGGTGTCCGAGGAGCGGGCCAAGCCGAGCAGACGCTCCGCAGACCGGGCGTCCGGGACCAGTGCCAAGGTCTGCAACAGGCGCAGGCGGCGCCCCGCCAGGGGCTCGGCCTCGCGCTCGGCGAGCAGTTCTTCGAGGCGCGCCAGGGCGCGCTCGATCAGGGCCGAGCCGCCCGCTTCCGCTTCGCGGCGCAGGCAATCGCGCAGCGGCTGCACCAGCAATTGCAAGCTGCGCTCGCTCTCGCCGAGGGCCAAGAGGGCGCGGTCGAAGGCCTCCGGATCGCCGCAGCGCAGCAGCACGGACCAGGCCTCTTCGCGCACCGGTTGCGAGGGATCGTCGAGGCGCGCGCGCAGGCTTGCCAGGGTGCGCTCGCGGGCCGGGCCCGGGGGCAGCCGCAGGAACTCCATCGAGCGGTCCATGGGCCAAAGCGCGTTGGCCAGGCCCGTGGTGGCGCGCAGGCGCAGGCTCTCGTTGGGCAGGTCGGCGGCCAGGCGCCCGATCCATTCGAGTTGCTTGGCGTGCACCAGCGCCTCGAGCGCTTCGCTGGCCAGGCCCTCCTCCGAGCCGGTCAGCGCGCTCAGCAGGGCCTCGCTGGCGGTCCTGACCGCGCCGGAGGGCGCGGACGCCGGCGCGCCATCGGCGCTGTCTTCGGGCAGCAGGCTGGCCCACAGGAACACGGCCTGGACCTTGGGCAGGCGCTCCGCCAGGCGCTCGCGCGGGGCGCTGGGCAGCTTGGCGCGATGGTGCACCAGCTCGCGCAGGGCCACCGGCAAGGCCTCGCCGGCGGTGCCGCGCTCGAGCCAATCGAGCGATAGTTCGGCCGCGGCCTCCGGATTCGCCATGAACAGGCATTCGAGCGCCAGGGCGCGCGCCGGGCCGAGTTCGATCGCCGCGGTGTAGGCCAGGGGGCCAGCTTCGTCCGGACCGAGGTCCTGCTGCAGCAGTCCGCGCAACGCGGTCAAACGCGGCGTCGAATGGGGATGGCCGAGGGTTTCTAGCAGCAGCCGCCGCGATCCGGCGCTGCGGTTCAGGGACAAGGCGCCCAGCACGTTTTGGAACGTGCCCATGCGGGCCGCGTCGGTGAACAGCTCGCGATACAAGCGCTCGAGCTCGGGCTGGGCGCGCTCTCCGGCGGCGCCCAGTTCCTGGATGGCGCGCTGCAACGGCGCGGAATCGCCGCTTTGCAGCTTGCCCACCAAGATCGCCAGGGGATCGGCCAGATTGCGATCGTAGAAACCGTCGCGCGTGCACTGGCGCAGCAGATCCTGGAGCCGCGGGTCGGCCAGGGCCGCTTCGCTGCGCGCCGGCTCCGCGGGCGCCGTGGGCGCTGCGGGCGCTGTGGGCGGCGGAGGCTCGGCGGGCCTGCAGCCCAGGCCGAATAGGGCCAGCAGCAGCCAGGCTCGATGCCCTCGGGTGACCATCAGCGCGACGCTTCCTGCAGGTGGCTCGGCAGCGGACCTTCGCGCTCTTCCTTGGGATCGCCGCCCAGGGCCGCCTGGGCCGGGGGCGGGCTGTAGCCCGCGCGCTGGGACAGCTCGCCCTGCGCGCGCAGCAGCTGGGCTTCGGCCTTGGCGTAGGCCGACAGGGCCGCGGCCTCGTTGGACAGGGCCTGGGAGAGCTGCTGCTGGAACTCCAGCACCTGGAAGGTGGTCGAGAGACCTTCCCGATAGCTGACCTGCTCGGCATCGAACTGGCGCTGGGAGAACTGCCGCGACTTGCGCGCCGCTACGACGGCTTGGGCCCGGTAGGTCAGGTCGCGGGTGGCGTTGCGCACGTCGGCGATGGCGTTGTTCTCGGCCTGTTCGTAGGCCAGCCGGGCGCGGATCACCGCGGCCCGGGCGGCGCGTTCGGCGAAGGCTGCACGGCGGTTGCCGAGCGGCACGTTGAAGACCAGCGAAGCGGCGTAGGTCGGGAACTCGTAGCCGAAGGCGTCGCCGATCGCGCCCGAGGTGCTGACGTCGTTGGCGTTGGAGGTCACGTCCAGGTTGAGGTCCAGGCCCGGCCGGCGCTGGGAGCGGCGCAGGGCCAGATCGACCTCTGCGTCCTGGATCGAAAGCCGCGCTAGGTTGAGGTCGGGACGGTGCTCGAGGGCCCGCGCCAGGGCCGTCTCCCAGCCGCGCTCATCCGCGCCGGCCAGGCCCTCGGGCAATGGGGTGCGGGTCACGATGTCGAGGTCCCACAGGTCCAAATAGTCCGAAAAGCGTTCCTGGCCGTCGTTGCCGCGGCGGTACAGCAGCGCCTTGAGGGCGTCCATGCGCGCGGCCACGTTGGTGCGCGCCAGCAGCAGCGCTTCCTCTTCGGTCGCCACGCGCGTCTCGGCCTGCAGCACGTCGACCTCCGTGCCGACGCCGACCCGCGAGCGCTCGCGGTTCTGGTCCAGTTGCGTGCGCCCGAGCTCCACCGCCAGCACGCGCACCTTGACCTCCTCCTGGGCCGCGACCAGGTCCCAATAGGCGTTGGCCACGTCCCCGAGCAACTGCTCGAGGGTCTGGCGCTGGCGCTCGCGGGACGAGAGCCAATCCAGGCGGGCGGCCTTTTGCTCGGCGGTGGCGAAGTCGCGGCCGAGCCCGCGCATCAGCGGCTGGGTGTAGCCCAGGTTGACCGCGCTCTCGCTGAATTCGTCGGCGAAGGCGAAGGCGTTGTTGGTCTGGGTGATGGTGCCGTCGAAGCCGGCCCGGAAGCGACCGCCGTTGGTCAGGGGTTGGGTCAGGTCGGCGCTCAGGGTTTCGTTCTTGAGCTGCAGCACGTCGACGCCGCCCGTGATGAACGGGTTGACCTGCGGAATCTGGGCGTCCGTGTAGCCGGCGGTCACGTCGAGGACCGGATCGAACGCGCCCCAGGTGCCGAGGGCGTTGAGGCGCGCCAGCTCCTCGTCCAGGGAACCGAGGGCCAGGGTCAGGTTGCTGTTGATGGCGATCTGGTAGGCCTGCTCGAGGGTCAGCTCGAGCACCCGCGCGGGCGCCGGCTCGGGGGCGGGCTGCTGTTCGCCGGGGGGCGGCGGCAGGCGCTTGTCGCCGGGCTGGGCCTGGTAGGCCGCCGCGGCGCTGGGCAGCGCCGCCAGGGACAGGGCCAGGCCGAGGTGCGGTCGGGTGAAAGCGCGCTGCGGTTGCATCGGGGGGCGGAGACGGGTCGAGGGCGGGCCAGGATAGAGCTCGGCCCCACGCTTCCGAGGGGCTGCCGGCGGCCTTTCCACTCCCCTAGCGCGCCGGTGTGGCCCTGTATTTCCCTGCGCCTGGCCCCGCGGGGCTTGGCTCCCGGGTCCGCTTCGCCGACTGCCGGGGCGGCCGCGCGGGCCCCGGGTCGGCGAGGTCCGCGCGTGGCCCGGGCCCGGACCCGATCGGAGCTCCGCTCGCCCCGCCCCCTGTCTCGCCAGCCCCCGCAGGGCGCCCGAATCTCGGCGCACTGCGCTGCTGGCAGGACCCGCGGGCCCACTTCCAGGGCCCCGGCCTGTGTGGCCGCCGGATGGCGGCCCAAAGGCATCTGACGGGCTGGAGTGAGTGCTCGGGCGCAGCCCGAGTCGATTTTTTCTCAGCCTGTCACTCTGCGTTGTTGGCCCAGGCCAGCCATTCGCGCCAGGGCGAGCGCTCGGCGGCGCCGGCGGGCAGCCGGCCGCGGGCGTGTTCGATCCAGCGGCGCGGATCGCCGGGGAAGCCGCGCTCGTCGGGGCTGCCCGGAAGGAGGCCGAAATCGATGGCGCGCTGGGCCACGTCGCCGCACCAGCCCAGCTCGGCGGGCGACAGCCCCGCGTCCGGGGGCG
>JBIKLM010000393.1:0-4210 GCA_044359835.1 Planctomycetota bacterium | reverse complement strand
CGTATTCAGCGACCTGCGCCTGGACGTGAGCCTGATAAGCGGGCAGCCCGAAGATGGACCGAGTGAGTGCGCGGACGGCGAGAACGTCCCCGCATAGCTCCCGAGGGCATTCGAGGAAGCCGGCCCGTATGTCGTTCTCGGCGATCGCCTTCGGGACCATTCCGCCTTCGCCAAGCTGAGCCTTTGGATGGTGTGTCTGCGGAATCATGACATGGTCTGCGTCCAGCATCCCGGCAGCCTCAGCCAGATCACTCGGCCAAAACCGGCCTAGCCCACCGGAGTTGACAATATCGAGCAGCTCGACCTGTTCATTGACCTCCAATAAGCCCAGTCGGCTTTGGAAATCGACGAGCTGCTCCACCGAGAGCGCAGACAACGCCTGTATGGACACTTCTCGGGCCTGACACAACACACGTCCCCCTTGGACCTCTAGCCTTCCAGAGGACAACCAAGCCGCCAACTCTCCAGGATCACCCAGTTCTCCGGTTTGAAGCCCGGGCGCCGATTCGATCGCGGCCCTGACCGGATCAGGATGCGGAGGCAAGTTGCTCGACAGGGGCTCCGTGGGGCGGCGATGCAAGGATTCTGCCCCGACCAGTCGACTGGCTAAGTCTTCCGGACCCGGATCTGAACGCCCCCGATCGTACAGGCTGGCGAGTACGGCTCCACCGAGGAGCAAGACGGCCACGATGCCCAGCAGAGGGTTGAGCCGCTTGCGGGAAGTAAACAAGACTTGTCGTCTTTGCATCTCTTTCGTTCCTGTCATGGCCATACCGAGTCGTTTCGGAGCGTCCGTCGTAGGGCAGCCTCTGCTTGAGCGGTGCTTGAGAGTTTATGCCCTCGTGCCATGCGCTGGGGCGGATCTCGGCCCCGAGTCAAGAATCATGCAGACTCAGGGCACTTACACTTGACGCTGACTATGGCGATCGCAGAGTACTCATACGTAATAAAGAAACAACCGAGGGTAAACGGAATCGGATCCATAGTGATGATGGTGAACACACCTCCACTTTCTAGGGCGGCCTGGGTCACCTTCTCGCAGTCCTCAGTAATCCCGTTCTGACATTTCAGGCACAGAACGGAGGCCGCTGCAGCCGCCTGGATTCCTTCTGCAGCGGCTGCCGGAGTGAAGTTTCCACAGACGATGATGGGCCCGTAAAGCGTATTGGCCGGCAAGGTGATCGTGGCCTGTGATCCGTTGCACCGCAGTCGAATTGAATCTTGAGACGGAACAAAAGGAGCCGCCCCAGAAGGAAGGAGCATGGCCAGGAGGGCGAAGGAAGCGACAGTCTTCATTGGAATCGGTGAGTTGCGGATCTAGCTTCTGGAAACGGCGGGCCACGGGATGTAATCCGCTTTGACCATGGTTGACCCTACCCCCCCCCTTAGCGTGTCAACTAGGAAAGGCGGAAAAAGTGGCTGTCTCGACTCCGAGACTTCTGCGGTGCGCTCAGAGACCGAATGGACCGAGAAGCAGAGGCAATCGAAGCCTCAGCAGCCATCGGATCTTGACTCGCGGGCTGGGGTTGCGGCTGTGGCGCTGTCCCATTCGATTCGCCATGGCTTGGGCGTATCCAGCGCGGGGACTCCCGAGCGGATACAAACCTAGCGATCGTTCTGTGGATGGGTCAAGTCCGGTCATCGCCTCGATCTCGATCCGGTCACCGCCGTGGCATGGAGCATCGAGCTTGCTACGTAGGTCCATGGAAGCCGCCGAAGAGGGCACTCAAGCGTGGTTCAGGTTCGATCGGTAGAGCTGGCTGCGCTCGCCAGGACCGTTGCTTCCTCATGGCCTATGCGGTCCCCGATCGTCGTCTTTTTCGGCTGCCAGGTTCTATTGGGCTATTCGCAGCAGGACGAAGGATTGCTTGTCAGGCCAGCATCTGAGGCGGATCAACATTCATTCGTGCCTGGCGACATTCGGAATTCGGGGATGATCGAGGCGGGCCTGTCAGCCGCCGGCGCCGAGGCGCAGGGCTTTTTCGCCGGCTTCGATTTCGCGCTTGCGGTCGCGGCGTTTGGCGTGGTAGAGCTGCAGGGCTTTCCAGGCTTCGGCCTTGTCGGCGAAGTCGCGCTCCAAGGCCTGGGCGGCGCTGGCGGCACCTTCCTGGTCCCCGGCGTTTTCGAAGGCGTCCAGGCAGAAGACGTACAGCTCGAGGCGCGAGACGCTCGCCGGCGCCTGGGCCACGGCCACGTCCAGGGCGCGGCGCAGGCCTTCGAAGTTGCGCGTCTGAGTGTAGATCTGCGCGAGCTGCTGGGCGCTGCGATAGACCTCGCGGCCGTAGGAGATCGAGTCCTCGAGGGCCCGCGCGCTCTGGGCCCAGGCATCCAGCTCGCGCCAGCGCGGCGCCAGCCGATCGGCGGCCTCGTCCTGGCCCTCGAAGCGCAGGGCGCGCATCTTGAGGTACAGCGGGCGCGGCTCCCAGGGCGCGCTTTCGTGGGCGCGGTCCGCATCCGCCAAGGCCAGGGCGCCGTCGCCGCGATCCAGGTAGATCTGCGCGCGGGCACACAGCGCCTCCGAATGCCCGGGCTCGAGGGTCAGCACCTGGCCGAGCAGCTCGAGGGCGCGCTCCTCCTCCCCCAGGCGACCGAGGGCCAAGGCCAGCCCGCGCAGGGCCTCCTGGCTGTCGGGCAGACCGGCGAGCACGCGCTCGTAGTGGGCCGCAGCCAGGCCGTACTCGCCCAGGGTGTAGTAGCAGTGGCCGAGGCCCTGCGTGCGCCAGAGCTGCTCCGGCGCGACCTCCAGGAAGCGCTCGAAGCATTCGCGCGCGTCGCCGTAGCGGCGCAGCCGGAAATAAGTCGTGCCGAGGAGCTGCAGCGCCAAAGGCATGTCCGGATAGGTCTCCAGCAGGCCGTAGAGCAGCACCAGGGCCTCCGGGTAGCGGCGGCCCTTGTAGCAGTTCTCGGCCAGCTGCATGCGCTCGACGTCGGCGGGGGCGAACCACTCGGTCTGACGGCCGGAGTCGAGGGCCTCGTAGAGCCCCGTCCAGCGCTCCGGCGCGGCGCGCGGCAGGTCGCGGGGCAGGCGCTCGAGCACCGCATGCTCGAACGCGGGCGCCTCGCGCGGCGCCTTTTGCGCCGGCTCCTGAGCCGCTTCTGCCCCTTGACCAGCGCCCCCCTGGCCCCGGGCTCCCGCCACAGCGATCGCCAGCAGAGCCCACAGCCCCACGGCAAGTCCCATGCTCCGCTTTCCGTCCATCAGCGATCGCCCTCCGGGGCGGGCTCAGCGGCCGGTTCGGCGGCCGGTTCGGGTTCTTCGACGTGCAGACGCCGATTGGACTCGGGAGCCGCGATTTCGCTCACGGCGCCGCTCGGCCAGCGCACGACCAGCTTGTCGATCTTGGCCGCCGCGCCCAGACCGAAGTGCACGACCGGCGCCAGACCCGCCTGATAGCCGCCGGCGGTGGTCATCTCGCGCACCTGTGTGACGCCGCCCGCGCTCAGCTCGATGCGCGCGCCGAGGCCCAGGCGGTTGGAGCGCCGCCCCGCCAGGCTGACCTCCAGCCAGCCGCCCGTCGCGGGGGTGGCAGGCGTGTAGATCCACACTCCGCCGTCCAGCTCGAGGGCCACGATCTCTTGGCGACCATCGCCGTCCAGGTCGCCGTGGGCGCCGGCGCGCTGCACCCGCGGGGCCTCCGCGGCCAGGTCCCGGCGCTCGAATCGGTTGCCCAGGTTCAGGTACAGGTCGGCGGGCTGGGCGTAGCTGGTGTCCGTGCCGGCGCGATCGGCCTCCGGATAGACGTGGCCATTCAAGCAATAGAGGTCGAGATCGCCGTCCAGATCCACATCGACGAATCCGGTGCCCCAGCCCAGGCGCAGCACCGAGGGCCCGCCCAAACCGGTCTGGAAGGAGCGCTCGGCGAAGCGCAACCGCCCCTGTTTGGTGCGCATCCCGACGTAGAAGGCGTTGTTCTCGCCGGAGAAGTTGGTCACCAGCAGGTCGTAGAGCCCGTCGTTGTTCCAGTCGCCGGTGGCGATGCCCATGCCGGCCTGCTCCTTGCCGTTCATGTCGCGATCGACGCCCAGGCGCATGCCGACTTCGCGGAACGTGCCATCGCCCTGGTTCTCCCACAGGAAGTTGGCCGTCGAGTCGTTGCTGATGTAGAGATCGGTATCGCCGTCGACGTCGATGTCCACGCTGCTGATGCCCAGGCCGAAGCCAGCGGCCTCCGGCCGATAGCCGGCGGCTTGGGAGACCTCCTCGAAGGCC
>JBIKLM010000392.1:0-4230 GCA_044359835.1 Planctomycetota bacterium | reverse complement strand
GCGGGCGTAGCGCGTGGTTTCCCTGTCCGGCTCTTCGCCGGTCAGGAATTCCTCCAAACCCGAGAGGGCCGCGGGACCGAGCAGATCGACCTGATAGAGGAACTGCAGGGCCAGCTCGCGGGCTTTGGTGCGCTTCTTCAAGCGATGGGGGGCGGGAGGGGGGAGCCGGCGGCACCCCCGGCGGGAGCCGCGCAGTCTAGCAGCCGGCCGGAGAAGTCCGGCCCCGGCACGCGGCCAACGCTCGGCCCGCAGCGCGCCGCAGCCCGCCGCGGGTCATTCGCACCAGGCGTGGGGTCCGTCGGTCTGGTCCAGGGTGGCCAGCGTGGCGATCGCCGCCAGGGCCACCTCGCGGCCCTTGTCCAGTCCGCCCTCGCTGCGCCGGCGCACCCGCGCTTCGGCCTGCCCGATCGTGTTGGGGGTCAGGACCCCGAACAGGATCGGGGTGTCGGTCTGCATCGAGGCATCCATGATGCGGCTGGCCACCGCCTGGGCGATGTAGCGATCGTGGTCGGTCTCGCCGCGCAGCACGAGTCCGAAGCAAAGCACCGCATCCACGTCGCGGCGCGCGGCCAACCGTCGCGCGATCAGCGGCAGTTCATAGGCGCCGGGGGCCGCAAGCTCCCACAGGTGCCCCGGCTCGAGGCCCGCTTCGACCAGCGTCTCGCGGGCGGAGACCACCATGCGTTGGATCAGGTCGCCGTGGTAGCTCGAGCTGACCAGGGCGATGCGCACGCCGGGGCGCAGGCGCGGCGCCGGGGCGGAGGACTCTTCGGGGGTCGACATGGCGGCGGGGCAAAACCCGGCGAGCAGAGCCTAGCGCTCGGCCCGGCCGCCTGGAAAGCGGGCCGCTGAGCCTGGCGAGCCCGAGGTTTCCGCGGCACAGGCGCAGGCCCTTCGATCCGCTCCCTGGCGCGTTCGGCGGTCTCGGAAGCTGGACCGATCCCGGCGCGCGCCGCACCCGAGTCGTCGCCCGCGGGGCCTCAGCCCTGCGGCCAGGCGCCGACCCGCGGCGCCCGCGGACGGCCGGGCCGCGCGGCGCGGATCAGGCCGAAGCGGCGGCGCCGCCCGGATCTCCGGCGGCCAACCGCTGGCGCTCGTCCCGGGAAGCGGCCAGCCAGCGGATGCGGGCGATCAGGGCCAGGTTGGCCCGTTCGATGCCCAGGTAGGCCAGCGGAACCACCCACAGCGTGAAAAAGGTGCTCGTCGTCAGGCCGCTGGCGACGATCACCCCCAGGGCGCGGTAGTCGATGGCGTCCGAGGGCGGTTCGGTCAGGATCATCGGCAGCAGGCCGAAAACGGTCGTCAGGGCCGTCATCAGGATCGGGCGCACGCGGCGCACGGAACCCTCGCGCAGCGCCGCTTCGATGCCCAGGCCTTCCTCGCGCAGCCGGTGCACGCAGTCGATCAACACGATGCCGTTGTTGACCACCACGCCGGCCAGGATGATCAGCCCGATCCAGCCCATCACGTCCATGGGCGTGCCGGAGATCCATAGCACCCACAGGGCGCCCAGCATGGCGAAGGGGATCGAGAACATGACCGAGAGCGGCAGCACCACCGACTCGAACAGCACGCCCATCAGCATGAAGATCAGCACCAGCGACAGGCCCAGGGCGGCGAGCATTTCGCCGGCTTCCTCCTGCTGGCGGGCGCGGGCCGAATCGTCGGTGCCGAGGCTGTAGCCGCGCGGCAGGTCGAGGGCCTCGAGGGCCAGGTAGCCGCGCTCGGTCAGGCGCGTGGTTTCGAGGGGGTTGTCGACCTCGGCGGTCAGGGTGAAGGTGGTCTGGCCGTTGACGCGGTTGATCTCGCGCGTGGTCGGCTCGAAGTCGAGCTTGGAGAAGGCCGTCAGGGCCACCGAGCGCTCCCCATTCCAGATCCCCAGGTCCCGCAGGGTCGAGAATCCGGCCACGTTCTCGACGTCGTATTCGATCAGGAACGGGATCTCGCGGCCCTCGTCCATGAAGCGCGGCAGGGGCCAGCCGCGCAGCGCCCAGGCCACGTTGTTGAAGGCGGTCTGGGAATCGACCGACAAGGCGCTGGCCAGCTCCCGGTCGACGCGCACCTCGATCTGTTGCTCGGCCTCGTCCAGGGGTGAGGTCACCGCCGACAGCCCGGGGACGGACTCGAGCAGCGGCTTGGCCTCGCGGGCTAGCTGTTCGAGCACGCGGCTGTCCGGTCCGCGCAGCTCGAAGCGCGCCAGGACGCGCGAACGCTCGTTGGCGTCGCGCGAGTCGGCGAAGGCCAGGGAATGCCCCGGCGGCTGGGGCGCGCGCCGCTTGAGCTCGGCCTCGAGGGCCTGCAGCTTGGAGGGCGCCAGGGGGCGGTCCCAATAGATCTCGAAGTTGGCCTCGCGCCGGTCGAAGCGCGTCGACTGATGGTCGAAGCCCCATTCCTCCTTGAGCGAGCCGAGGAAGGCCTCGTGGATGCGCACCTGTTCATCCGCTTCGAGCAACGTGAACTCGGTCTGGAACTTGACCCAATACTCGACCTCGCCCCCGCTGCCATCCATGGCGAAAGCCGCCAGGGACAGGTTCGAGGCCGGGATGCCGATCGAGGCAAAGCTCAGGATTGCCACCAGCGTGGCGCGGCCGGGCCGGGCGATGGCCCAGGCGACCAGGGCGCCCACGGCCCGTTCGGTCAGGGCCAGCACCGAATCGGATGCCAGCAGGGTGCGGTCCGGCGGGGTCGGGGCGGCCGCGCGGCGGCGGGCCAGACGCGGCGGCAGCCACAGGCACAGCACCGCCAGGAGCGCCAGCCCCGAGAGCTCGAACCAGGGACTCTGCGCGGCCAGCTCCGGCAGCAGCTCGCGCTGGCTCTGGTACGCGGCGAAGCGCGTCCAGCCCCCGTAGACCAGCGCGCCCGCCAGGCCGATGCGCACCAGCAGCAGCGGCAGCGCCAGGCGGCCCGCGGGCGCCAGCAGCCGCGCCAGCCCGCGCCCGAGGGCTTCGAGCAGCCGCACCGCCCCGGCCCGCAGGGCCTGGGCCGCGAAGATCAGCGCCCCCAGTCCGCGGGCCGGCAGGCGCAGCAGGGGCGCGAAGACCAACGCCAGGCGGTTCAAGCGAGCCGGGCGCTGGCCCAGGATGCGCGCCGTGATGACCGGCAGGAACAGCACCGCGGCCCCCAGGCTGAACAGCAGCGAGACCACCAGCGGGATGCCGATGCCGCCGAAGATCAGGCGCGCCTCGGCGTTGTCGCTCATGAAGATCAGCGGCAGGAACACGACCACCGTGGTCAGGGTCGCCAGGGTGATCGCCAGGGCGATCTCGCGGGTGCCTTCGATCGCCGCCTGGCGCGGCGCCAGGCCCTGATCGCGCAGGCGGGCGATGTTCTCGACCACCACGATGGCGTTGTCCACCAGCATGCCGATGCCGAGGGTCACGCCGACCATGGTCAGCAGGTTGAACGAGCCGCCGGTGAAGTACTCGACCGCGATGGCCGCCAGGGCCGAGACCGGGATCGAGAGGGCCACCGCGATGGTCAGGCGCAGGCGGCGCAGGAACACCACCAGGGTCAGGACCGCCAGGAGGCCGCCGGTGATCGCGGTCGACTTGAGCTGGGCCAGGGAGCCCTCGATCATGGAGCCCTGCATGAAAAACGGCAGGAACCGGATCTGGCCGCCGAGGCGCGGATCGCGCTCCAGCTCCTCGAAGGCCGCCGCCAGGGCGAGCGAACTCTCGACCACGTCCGCCTGGGTGTCCTTGCGGGCCACGCCGTAGTAGGCGTATTGCCCGTCGATGCGCGACAGGCTGTCGCGCACCGACTTGACCCGCTCGACGCGCGCCACGTCTCCGATCACCAGGCCGTCGCCGATCGGATAGGCGGCGATCTCCTCCTCGCTGGTGAGGCGCATGTCGCTGCGCAGCAGGTAGCGCCGGCCGCCGTCGTCGACCTCGCCCAGGGGCTCGGCGAAGTTGTCCTTGGAGAGGCGTTCGATCAATTGGCCCAGGTTGAGCCCTGCGGCCTGGACGCGGTCCTCGTCCAGCTCGATGCGCATCGAGTCCTCGAGCACGCCGAACAGGTCCAGCTTGGAGACCCCCGGCACGGCCTCGAGCCGCGGCTTGACGACCGCGTCCAGCAGGAAGTCGGTGCGGTCGGAATCGCCCGAATGCAGCACGCCGAAGAAGCTGATCGGGAACTGGTCGGCGTCTTCGGACCAGAACTCGATCGGCCCGACCGTGGGCGGCAGCCCGGGCCGGGCCCGTTCCAGCCGGTCGCGCACCTCGGCTTTGG
>JBIKLM010000391.1:0-4239 GCA_044359835.1 Planctomycetota bacterium | reverse complement strand
CGGCTCGTATCGATGTCGCGGGTCGGCTCGAGGTCGCGGGTCGGCTCGAGGTCACGGGTCGGCTCGAGGTCACGGGTCGGCTCGAGGTCACGGGTCGGCTCAAGGTCACGGGTAGGCTCAAGGTCACGGGTCCGCCTGAGCACGCGGGTCGGCCTGAGGTCGCGGCTCTGGGTTCCGTCGAACCGTGGTGAGACGCGGTCGACGCGCGCGGTCCGGGCACGATGCGGTCCCGCCACTGGGCCGCGGGCGCGAGCACGCCGTGGTAGGTGAGGAGATGCGCGCGCGGACGCGGCACGAGCGCGGCGAGTCGCTCGAGGAAGGCCAGCGGCTCGAAGGCGATCGCGCTGGCGCCGTCGCTCCAAGGGCGCCGCAGGCGATAGACCACGCGCCCATCAGGATCGATCGAGAGCCGCTCGCTGGCGATGGCGGGGCGGGCGATGTACCGGCAGAGCCGCTCGAGTCCAGTGCGGTCGTGCCCCTCGATCAGGACCTTGGCGTGCAGTGAGAAGCCCTCGAGGTCGCAGCACAGCTCGCCGGGAATGAACTGCGGCCGACGGTCGCGCTGGCGACCACGCCGCGTCAGGGGCTGGCCGCTCTTGGGTCCGAGCGGAGAAGAGAATCCGGGCGCCCAGCGCGAAGGGCCGGCAACGAGCTGCACGCGCCTCCTAGACGGGATTTCGACGTGTTTTGCCCCGAGCGGAGGACCGATGGGTGGTGCGCGCCCGTCGTCGCAGGCCCGCTGGGCGCCAAAAGTCCAAGGGCCGACGCCCGGCCGGCCCCCCTTCACCACCCCATTGGCGCTCCCGATCCTCCCGCAGAGGCAGGTGTCACGCGGGCGGTCCGGCGCTCTCGTCCATCCGAGTGCCGGGGCCCAGACCTGAGCCGGCGCCGCGGGAGTCGCTCCTGAGACCCAGTCTCAGGGACATATACTAGGGCCATTCCGGGGGGTGAGACGCCCCCGGGAGCACCCTGTCGCAACCGGTCTCAGCCGCAACGCCTACCCCTCCCGTGCCTCAAGCTCTCGCCAACCCCTCGACCGGGCCGTTCTCTCACCTGGGCAAAGACCTGCTCGCCGGCCTCGTCATCTTCCTGGTCGCGCTTCCGCTTTGCCTCGGCATCGCCCTGGCCTCCGGAGCGCCGCTCATGTCGGGACTGGTGTCCGGCATCGTGGGGGGCCTGGTGGTCGGCCTGCTGAGCGGTTCCCATGTGAGCGTCGCGGGCCCCGCGGCTGGCCTGGCCGCCATCGTCATGTCCCAGATCCAGAATCTGGGCAGTTTTGAGGCGTTTTTGGTCGCGGTGATGCTCGCCGGGCTGCTGCAGATCGCCCTGGGTTATGCCCGCGGCGGCGCGGTTGCCAACTACGTTCCCAACAACGTCATCAAGGGGCTGTTGGCTGCGATCGGCATCCTGCTAATCCTCAAGCAGGTGCCGCACCTGGTCGGTCATGATTCGGACTTCGAGGGCGACGAAGCGTTCAGGCAGAGGGACGGCGACAACACCTTTACGGCGCTTTTGACCGCCATGCAGAGGCTGGTGCCAGGCGCCGCGATCGTCGGAGCCGTGTCCCTGGGTGTGATGGTGCTCTGGGACAAATCGCGGCTCAAGGCGACGCGTGTGCCGGCCGCCTTGGCCGCCGTGCTGGTGGGTACCGCGCTCAGCGAGTACTTCAGGTTGAGCGGCAACTCCCTGGCGATCGCGGCCAGCCACATGGTGGCGGTACCGGTACTTGGCGCCGATGGTGGTGGCCTGGCCGATTTGACGGTCTTCCCGGACTTCTCCAGGGCCTTCGAGCTGCAGGTCCTGATCGCTGGATTCACCCTGGCGATCGTCGCCTCGCTGGAAACGCTGCTCAATCTGGAAGCCACTGAAAAGCTCGACCCTCTGCGTCGCCCGGCCAGCCCCAATCGCGAGTTGATTGCCCAGGGCGTCGGCAATCTGATGTCCGGGGCCATCGGGGGCCTACCCCTGACCTCCGTGATTGTGCGCAGTTCGGTGAACGTGAACGCCGGTGGCCGCACCCGCCTCGCCACGATCTTCCATGCCGTTCTGCTGCTGGCCAGCATCGCCCTGTTTGGCAATCTGATCAATCGCATCCCCCTGGCCTGCCTGGCCGCGGTCCTGGTGGTGACCGGCTTCAAACTGGCTCCTCCCAAGCTGTTCGTGGAGAAGTGGCGCGCGGGCTGGATGCAGTTCGTGCCATTCCTGACCACCATCGTGGCCATTGTCTTCACGGACCTGCTGGTCGGCGTGTTGCTGGGCCTCTTTACGAGCCTGTCTTTTGTACTCGTGCGCAACCTGCAGGGTGGCTTCCACCTAATCGACGAAGCGCATCCTTCAGGAATCGTGCGCCGCATCGAACTCGGCTCCCACGTGAGTTTCCTGAACCGCGGACGACTCGTCTATCTCCTGTCGCGCTTTCGCAGCGGTGAACACGTGTCCATCGATGCGCGTAACACTGATTACGTCGATACGGATATTTTGTCCGTGATCCGCGAGTTCGTGAACGACGAAGCACCAGCGCGCGGCATCAAGGTGAATGTCTCTGGGCTACAGAGCCAATACAAGATCGCAGATGTTGTCCAATACGTCGACTTCACCTCGCGCGACATCCAGGCTTCACTGACGCCCCAGCGCGTGCTGGAGATCCTGCATGAGGGCAATCTGCGCTTCACCAGCGGCAAGCGCCTGCACCGCGACCTGGCGCGCCAGGTCGATGCCACTGCCGAAGGCCAGCACCCGATGGCGGTCGTGCTGAGTTGTATCGATTCCCGGGCCCCGGCCGAGCTGCTTTTCGATTTGGGCATTGGCGACATGTTCTCCATCCGCATCGCCGGCAACGTGGCCAAAGAAAAGGCCATGGGCAGCCTGGAGTTCGCCTGCAAGATCGTCGGCAGCAAACTCATCGTCGTGCTCGGTCACACCAAGTGCGGAGCGGTAAAGGCTACCTGTGACTTGGTACACAAGGGCGTGGACGCCGTCGCGGCCACCGGCCTGACCAATCTGCCTGCGATCACCGAACCGATCTCCCAAGCGGTCCGCGCTGAGAAAGCCACCCACAATCACCGGGACGGCGACAACCTGGATTTCGTCCATCGCGTCACCGAAATCCACGTCCAGATGACCACCCAGTCGATCGTCGAGCACAGCCCGACGCTAGCCGCCATGCTGAAGGCTGGCCAGATCGGAATCGTCGGCGCGATGTATGACGTGGCCACCGGCGTGGTCAAGTTCCTGCCCGAAACCGCCCGGGGGGTGGAACTCGCCGCGCTGGGGGCAGCCAAGCCCGCGGCTTTGGGATTGCCCAAACGCGCCTAGCCGCACAGCCACTGAGCTCGCGACCTTTTTGCCGATTGGCGTTGCCTGCCCATCGGTGGGCCCCTACCGGCGCCCTGTCTATGCGGTCCTTGGATCCGGCTGGGCTCTGGAGCCTGAAGAACAGCAGGAGGTCAGCCGGACCGGTCCGCTGCGGTTGCGTGTCGCTCGGGAGGGAAATGACAGCTTCAAGCAGCGCAAGCCGGGGACCCAGAGCGGTGTTCCCCTTGGGCTGCAGCGATGGCATCCGCCCAGGCAGCCGAGCGGGTGATGCTCCTGTCGATTCCCAGGCCAGCGCCCTGTGCAGGCTGGCCTGGACGCTACTATTGTGAGGCAGGGCCCATGGCTTCAAAATTCCCGCTGCGCCGCCTTTTGCTGATCGTCGGGTTGACCGCGGTCGCTCTCGATTTGGCCATTAGCGCCTGCTTTATCCGCGCTGGCGCCCTGGGGTTTCGAGCCCTGCCGCCCTTTCAGGGGACGCACCATCCTTGGCAGAGGCGCTGGCTCGCCGAGCAGCAGGTAGAGCTTGCTGGAAGGGGATGGGGATAGGAGATTCAAGCGGATGACCACCCGCATAGGGTAGGGGTCCGGCCCCCATCCCGCCACCCCTGAGGGCCGGGGAGGTGTGGATGCGGTCGGCCCGGACGTCCGTCCTGCCGTTCTGCGCGGCGTCAGTGGCCACCTCTAGGGGGTCGAACGGGCCGGTCAGCGGACCCTGGGCACGGCGGCGGCACGGCGCCGCCAGACCGCGCACCCTTGGAGGTGCGCAGCCGGCGCTCACTTTCGTTCCGGCCTACCAGGCGAACTCGAGCGCGGGAGGCGCTCTGGCGGGAGCGATCGTCGTCGGCGAGCTGGGCAGCTCGAGGTGATCAAGGATCCTGCGGACGACGAGCCCGTCGGTGATCGTCGCGATCAGCTTGCGCGCAC
>JBIKLM010000044.1:0-14824 GCA_044359835.1 Planctomycetota bacterium | reverse complement strand
CTATGCCTTCGAGGGCGGCGAGCTTGCGGAGCTGCGCGGGCAGCGGATCTTGGCCAACGGGCCCCGTGGCGCGGCGGAGGTGCTGCGCTTTGCGCCGTTTGGTCGCGGCAGCGGGCAGCGCGCGCGCTGGCGCGAGCTCGGCGCGCGCCTCGAAGCGCTCGAGGATCCCGCGCTGGCGCCGGTCTGGGCCCAGGGCATCGACGGGGAGGGGCGCGCCTTCGTGGTGCGGCCGAGGAGCGCCGGTCCGGACCTGCGCCAGCGTCTGGGGCAGCGCGGCGTGCTGGGCGCGGCCGAGCTCGAGCGCTTGGCCCGCGCGCTGGCGGGCGCCCTGGCGCGCGCCCACGGGGCCGGGCTGTGCCACGGGGACCTGCGCCTCGACTGGGTCGAGGAACTGGCGCCCGGGCGCGCCTGGCGGCTGCACGAGCTGGGCCTGGCGCCGCAGTTCGGAGTCGGCCGCCTGGCCCTCGACCACACGCCGGCGGGCCGCGATCTGGCGCGCCCCCAGCCCTGGCGAGCGCCCCACGCCGCGCCCGGTTTCCCGGCGGAACCGGTGCCGGAGATCGCCGCGCCCGAATTGGCCGCCCAGCTGCTGACCGGCGCCTGGCCCACGGACCCCTTGGCCGCGGATCGTTTCGCCCTGGGGCTGTTGCTCTTCGAAGCGGCCGCGGGTCGCCCGGCCCTGCCGCCGGCGACCTCGCCTTACGAATTGCTCGAGCAGCGCGCCTTGGGCCGCGGGCCGCGCGCCCGCGATCTGGCGCACCTGCCGCCCTACCTGGCGGCCGCCATCGATCGCCTGCTGGAGCCGCGCCGCGAGCGCCGCGCCGCGGATCTCGGCGCCTGGCTGGCGGACATGGATCGCGAGCGGCGCCGCGCCCGGCGCTCCCGCGCGCTGCGGCTCGCCGGCGCCCTGGGGCTGGTCGCCGCGCTGGGCGTCGGCGCCGCCTTGAGCCCCGGCTGGATCGCGGCGCGCGAGCCCGCGGCGATCCCCGCGCTCGAGCTGTCCCCGGAGCGGCCGCGCGCAGCACTGCCCTGGCCGGCGGATCGCACGCCGCCGCCCGCCGGCGCGCTGCTCGAATTGGTCGATGCCTCCGGCGCGCCGCTGCCCGGCTGGCGCGTGGAGCGCGACCCCGCGGGCCAGCTGATCGCCGTGGCGCCGCGGCGACCCGGCGATCAAGAGCTGCGTTTCGACGCGCGCCTGTCGATCGATGGCCGCCTGCGCGCGCAGCCGGCCTTCGAGCTGGCCTGGAATCCGCACGCCCCGCTGACCCTGGGCGAGCCGCGCCTGCTCGATCCCTTGGGCGCGGCGCGCGCCCCGGGGGCGGTGTTCGTCGACGAGCTGGGCAGCCTGCGGCTCGAGCTGCCCATCGAGGGTTCCGCGGAGCCGGCGCCGGCGGTGCGTTTGGAGGCCGGCGAGGCGCGCCTCGAGGTCGGGCGTTCCCAGCTCGAGCGCGGGCTGGTGCTGGAGCCGCTGGGCCGAGCGCTGGGGCTGCCGCCGAGCGGCGCCTGGCTGTTCGAGGTGGTGGCGGAGCAGGGCGGCCAGGAGCTGCGCCGGTCGGTGGCGCTCGAGGTGCTGCCGCGGCCTGAAGGGGTGGATGCCGTGGCCGAGGCGCGCGCGCTGGAAGCGAGCGCGGGACAGGCCTCCGGGAACGGCGCGCCCGAGCCGGTCGCTGCTGCGGCCGCGGCAGCCGCTGTGACCGCAACGACGGCAGCCGCTGAGCCCGCGGAAACGCCGCAGTCGCCCGCGGAACTGGCCGGCTCCGCGCCCCTCGCAGCGGCGCTCGGTTCCGAGGCAAGCGCTGCGCAGACGCCGCGCACGGACGGCGCGCTGGCCGGCGGCGCGGAACCTGCGGCTGCCGCTCCCGGCGCGCAGGCCTCGCCCGCCCCCGCGCCAGAGCCCGGAGCCGCGCCGGAAGCCCCGGGAGCCGAGCAAGAAATGCCGTCCTCGCAAGGCGAAGCGCAAGGCGAAGCGACAGCCAAAGCGAAAACCGAAGTGCCCGGCGAAGCGCAAGCCGTCGCAGGCGAAACGCAGGACGCTGCAGGCGAAGCGCCGGCCACGGAGGATGCAGCGCCGGAGGCCGCCGCCGGGGAGCAAATCGACGCCGGCGCGGCGCCGCCCGCGGAGGGCGCACAGCCCGCCGCGCTGGCGCCCTGGAAACTCGCCCTCGACGGGCTCGCGGCGGGCGAGGTGCTCGGGCCCGATTCGAAGCCCAAGCTGCTGGTCTCTGTGTGGATCGAGGGTCCGACCGCGCCGCCCTGGGCGCGGGTCGAGCTCTACCGCGCCGAGGTGCCGACGCCGCTGATCGAAGCACAGCTGACGCCGGAGGCCTTCCGCAGCGAAGGCGCGGGCTGGCGCAGCGAGCTGACCCTGCCGAGCCCCTGGCGACCCGCGGACGGCGGACCCGGCGAGGGCGATGGCAGCTTCGCCCTGGCCGTGCAGGCCTTCGAAAGCGCCGAATTCGCGGCGCCGATGGCGCGCTTGCTGCGGCCCTTCGAGGTGGCCCTGGACGGGCCGCGCTTGGCCTGGGAGCGGCCGGCCGGCGGGCTGCTGCGTCCGGGCCCGGATCGCAGCTTCCTGCTGGGCATCTACGCCCACGACAACAACGGCGTGGCCGAGGTCTCGGGCTCCCTTTGGCTCGAAAACGGGCAGCGCCGCGAGCTGCGCTTCCTCGGACCGAGCAGCGAGGGCTCGGCGGCCCTGCGCTTCGAACCGGGCGACAGCCTGCTGGCGGCGCGCCTCGAGCTGGTGGCGCAGGATCGCCTCGGCGTGTCGAACCGCGTGTGGGTCGAGCCCCTGCGGGTCGGGCTGGTCCCCGGCTTCGCGCCGGAGCGGGTGCCGGGCGTGCCGCAGCTCGCGGCCGAAGGCGAGGGCTTCGTGACCGAGCCGCGGCCCTGCCCGCCGATGCGCCTGATCCCGGCCCCGGCCGAGCCCTATCGCTTCGGCGGGCGCTCCGATGAGCTCGAAAACCTGCGCTTTGCGGAGGCCGGTCTGGCGCTGTTCCAGAGCGATCCGGAGCGCGCCCTGCCGCGCGCTTGGGGCCTCGAGTTGCCCGCGGGACAACCGGGCGACTACCTGCTGGACGAGCGCGAGGTGGCGGCGCGCGAATTCCTGGCCTTCCTGCGCGCCAGCGACGGCTGGCCGGCGACGCGCTGGTGGCCCGCGGGCGTGGCACCCGGCGACGCCGCGCGGCGCGCGGCCTTGGAGGCCGAGCTCGCGGCGCGCGATCCGGAGGCGCCGGCGGTGGGCATGAGCTGGGACGAAGCGGCGGCCTTCGCGGCCTGGAGCGGCAAGCGCTTGCCGACCTGGATCGAGCTCGAGCACGCGCAGCGCGCCGGGCTCGAGTACCGCGCCGCGCGGCCGGACGGGCCCGATTCGCCCTGGCGCGGCCTGTCGAGCGGCGTGGCCGAATGGACCGCCACGCCGGTGTGGTTCGAGCTGACGCCGGCCCAGCGCCCGGCCAGCCATCGCATCGCGCTGGCCGCGCACCTCGAGGCGGCCCTCGAGCCCGCCTGGGCCTTGACGCGGCCGGGCGTGCGCGAATTCTGGGCCGCCGGCGGCGACGGCGGGGAAGCGACCGTCGACTTCAGCGCCGCCTTGCGCCTCGAGCGCGGCCGCGGCGATCCGCGCGTGGGGCTGCGCTGCGCCTTGGACCTGCCGAACTTCCGCCAGCGGGCCGGCGCGCGCCTGGCCGCCCTGGCCGAGGAGGCCGGTCCGTGACGGCGCCGCGGGCCGCGGCGTTGGCGGCGGCTTGGCTGCTCGCGCTGAGCGCTTGTCGGTCGGAGCCCAGGCCGGCCCTGGATCAGCCCCTGCCCTTCCACGTGCTGCTGGTCGATCCGACCGCCGCGATCGGCCCGGTCAGCCCGCCGCCCGGGGCCCGGGCGACCTCGATGCGGCTCGCGCCGGACCCGGAGCTGGCCGCCAAGCTGGCCGCGGAGCTGCAGAGCGTGGGCTTCGCGCGCGTCAGCCGGGCCGCGCCGGGCGGCGATCCCCTGCGCGAAGCGCGCCAGCGCCGCGCCGATCTGATCCTGACCAGCGAGCTCTACGGCGATCCGAACCTGTGGCGTCGGCGCAGCGCTTCCACGGCCGTTTCCTGGCTGCTGTTCGCGCTCGGCGGGCCCTTCGTGACCAATCTCGAGGACTGGGAGTACGGCAGCGGCCTGCGCCTCAAGGCGGAGCTCTACGAGGTCGCGCGGCTCGAGGCGGGCGTGCCGCTCGGCGATCCGCGGGCGCGGCTGGCGCAGCTGGACGGGGAGTTCGCGCCGAGCGCCCTGTCGTTCAATCAGCGACGCGCCGGCTCGACGCCCTATTGGAAGGCCTTGCTGATCCCGAGCCACCTGCTGGCGACCGAGAGCGAGGCCCTCGAAGGGCGGCTCTCGGCCGAGCTGGCGCCGCGGCTCGCGCGCGGGCTGGAGCAGCGCCTCGGCGCCGCCGACGAGGCGCTCTTCGCTGCCCGGCCCGGCGGCAGCCTGGCGGTGGATGGCCAGGCCTTCGCGCTCGAGCGCCGCGAGCGGGGCTGGCGGCTCAGCGGCCGTGCGCGGCTGGCGGCCGGGTCGGCCCAGGGCGCGCCGCGCGGCGTGCGGGTGTGGAGCGGGGAGCGTGCCCAGGAGGGCCGCTTCGGGGCGCCCGAGAGCGGACCGGCGGGCCCCGAGTTTCCCTTCGAAGTGCTGTTCGAGGCCGCCGGGCAGCGCTTCGTGCGGCTCGAGATCGAAGCCGGCGAGCGCGATCTCGAGCGGCACAGCTTCTGCTTCGATTTGGAGCGCCCGGGCGCGGTCCGCCGCGGCGGCTGATCGACCGAGGCCGAGAGCCGATCCGGCCGGGGGCGCCGCTACCATGCGCGCCATGACCCGCGCCCTTCGCCTCCCGATCGCCCTCGGCCTGCTGCTCAGCGCCGGCGCCTGCCACATGACCAAGCCGCGTCTCCCCGAGGCCCCCCGCTATCCGGAAACGGCCACGGTCGAACAGGTCGACGAGTTCCACGGCCAGGCCGTGGCGGACCCCTACCGCTGGCTGGAGGAGGACGTGCGCAGCTCGCCGCGCGTCGCGGAGTGGGTCGCAGCCCAGAACGAGGTCACCGGGGCATACCTGGCGGCGCTGCCGGACCGCGGCCCGCTGCAGCAGCGCCTGGCGCAGCTGTGGAACTACGAGCGCTTCTCGGCCCCGGCGCGCCACGGCAACTGGTACTACTTCTGGCAGAACGACGGATTGCAGCCGCAGTCGGTGCTCTATCGCGCGGCGACGCCCTTCGGCGAGGCCCAGGTGGTGCTCGACCCGAACGCCTGGTCCGCGGACGGCACGCGCGCCTGGGCCGGGGGCGAATGGTCGAAGGACGGCCGCTATCTGGCCTATGGGGTCAGCGTGGCCGGCTCCGACTGGAGCGAGTGGCAGGTGCTCGATCTGGCCAAGCTCGAGCACGTGGGCGGCAAGCTGTCGTGGATCAAGTTCTCGGGCGCGACCTGGAAGCCCGACGCCTCGGGCTTCTTCTACGCGCGCTACGCCGAGCCGGCGCCGGGCTCGGCCTTCCTGGCCAGCAACCTGGACCACAAGATCTATTTCCATCGCATCGGCAGCCAGCAGGCCGAGGACACGCTGGTCTACGAGCGTCCGGACCAGCCCGAGTGGTCCTTCGCGCCGCTCGCAACCCGCGACGGCCAACACCTGGTGGTGCACATCTTCAAGGACGGCGCGCGCAATCTGGTGCACGTGCTCGACCTGGTCGGCGGGCGGCCGCCGTTCGAGCTGGTGCCCGAGTTCGAGGGCGCCTACAACCTGGTCCACGGCCAGGGCCGCAGCCTGTGGCTCTCGGCGCAGGACCGCGAGACGCCGCGCGGCGCGCTGCTGCAGGTCGACCTCGATCGCCCCGGCCGCGAGAACTGGACCCGCGTGATCCCCGAGGGCGCCGGCAGCCCCACGGCCACGATCGAGGAGATCACCTTCGTGGGCGGCGCGCTGGCCGTGCGCACGCTCGAGGACGCCACCTCGCGGGTCGCGCTGTACGAGCCCGACGGGCGCCTGCGCCGGCGGCTCGAGCTGCCCGGCCTCGGCACGGTGATCGGCTTCGAGACCGATCCCGATGCCAGCGAGACCTTCTTCAGCTTTTCGTCCTTCGCCACGCCGCCGCAGGTCTATCGCCACGAGCTGGCCAGCGGCCAGACCAGCCTGGTGCGGGTCACCGAGGCCCCCATCGACCCGGGCCACTACGAGGTCGCCCAGGCCTTCTACCGCTCGAAGGATGGCACGCGCATCCCGATGTTCCTGGTCTCGCGGCGCGGCCTGGCGCGCAACGGGCGCAATCCAACCCTGCTGTACGGCTACGGCGGCTTCAATATCTCGCTGACGCCCGGTTTCAGCCCCTCGCGCATCGCCTGGCTCGACCAGGGCGGCCTGCTGGCGATCCCCAATCTGCGCGGCGGCGGCGAATACGGGGAAGACTGGCACCTGGCGGGCACCAAGACCCGCAAGCAGAACGTGTTCGACGACTTCATCGCCGCGGCGGAGTGGCTGATCGCCGAGCGCTACACCTCGCCGAGCCACCTGGCGATCCAGGGGGGCAGCAACGGCGGCCTGCTGGTGGGCGCGGTGATGTGCCAGCGGCCGGAGCTGTTCGGCTGCTGCCTGCCGGCGGTCGGCGTGATGGACATGCTGCGCTACCATCAATTCACGGCCGGCCGCTATTGGGTCCACGACTACGGCTCCGTGGATGTGCCGGAGGAATTCGCGGCCCTGTACGCCTACTCGCCCTACCACCGGCTCACGGACGGCGTCTGCTACCCGCCGACCCTCGTGACCACCGCCGACACGGACGACCGCGTGGTGCCCGGGCATTCCTTCAAGTTCGCCGCGCGGCTGCAGGCCGCCCAGGGCTGCGACAACCCGGTGCTGATCCGCATCGAAACCTCGGCCGGCCACGGAGCGGGCAAGCCCACCGCCAAGCTGATCGAAGAAGCCGCGGACATCTTCGCCTTCGCCCTCGCCCACGTCGGCCGCGGGCGCTGATCCGCACCCAAGGTCGAGCGATCGACCAGCGCCCCGGCTCGGGTTCGCCCAGAGCCGGGGCGCCGGTTTTTGGGCTGTGGCCGAGCGCTGCTGTCCGGCCAAGAGACAACCGATTCAGGCAGCGCGCGGGCCTGAACACCAGCCCAGCGGATGCCTTCGGGCCGCCAGCCGGCGGCTGCAGAGGCTGACCGCGAGCGGGGTGGAGCGAGCGCGCAAGCGCGGTCTCGGACCCAACCAGGGGCCCCGATGGACCGGGAACCGGGGGGCCTGTCTCCCCAGGGAAACCCCGGTGGGCGGACGCTCAAGGGATAGGGCCGGGGGCCCGAAGGGGGTCCAGATCCCCCCCGCCCCCGTGCCGCACACCCCGTCCCCGCTCGAGCGCTCCCCCGGCGCCGTGGCCCTGCGCCTGCCGCGCCAAGCCGGCTTCGAACCGGCCTTGGGCGCGTGGTTGTGCCTCGTGTCCCTGGGCCTGTGGCTCCTGTCGGTGCCCGGAGCGCAGGTGCTGGCGGGCCCCGGCGGCGGGCCACGGGCGGGCGGAGAGCCGGCGAGCGAGCGCCAACGGCCTACGCCGGCGCAGGTCAAATCGGCCCTGCTCTACAACCTGGTCAAGTACATCCAGTGGCCGGAGAGCGCCTTCGGGGGGCCCAAGGAGGCCTTCCGGATCGTGGTCATCGGCGGGGATCCCCTGGGCGCCGCCCTGGATACGGCCTTCGAGAAGAAGGAGCTGCATGGGCGCGGGTTCCAGGTGGAGCGGCGCACGGAACTTCCGGAGCGCCTGGAAGGACACCTGCTGTTCCTGCATGGGCTCAGCGACGAGCAGCGCCTCGCCGCGATCGCCCAGAGCCGCCAGCGGCCCCTGTTGCTGGTCAGCGAGAGCCCGCGTTTCGCCGCCGAAGGCGGCTTCGTGCGCCTGCACGAGCGCGAGGGCAAGCCGCGCATCGAGGTCAACATCGATCGCCAGGAGGACACCGGCCTGCGCCTGACGGCGGAGCTGCTCAAACTGGTCGACATCTACACCGAACGGGGCCGGCGCGGCGAGCGCCCTCCCGGCAGCGCAGAGCGCTCCGAAGGCCAGGGCAACCGATGAAGCCGACGCGTCAGATCCGCGGGCAGGTGGCCCGCGCGCTGCTCTTCAGCACCAGCCTGGCCCTGACGATCGCGGCCCTGGTGCAGGTCGAGGCCCAGCAACGCTTCGGCCGCGACCGCTACCTGGAGGCGGTGCGCATCGCGGCCCAGTCCGCGGGCCACAACAGCCGCTCGGCCCTGGATTTCGGCCAGAGCGACTACGCCGAGGAAGCCCTGGCCGCCATGGGCGCCGACCCGAGCATCCAGACCGCCGCCGTCTACGACGATCGCGGGCTGTTCTTCGCGGGCTGGAGCCGCACGCCCGAGCTGCCCGTGCCGGAACTCGAGGATCAAGTCCCCCTCGAACGCCTGGACGATCAGGGCCTGCGCCTGGTGCAGGCGATCGGGCCGGCGGCGGCCCCCCTGGGCTGGATCCAGGTCGATGCGGACCTGGGGCTGCTCGATCAGCAGCTGCACCAAAGCCTGCTGCGCTCGCTGTCCCTGGTGCTGCTCGGGCTGGCGCTCGCCTGGGGCTTGGCGGTCCTGTTGGCCCAGCGCATCGCGCGGCCGATCCTGGCCCTGGCCGAGGCGGCCCAGCGCATCGCGCGCGACACGGACCTGTCGCTGCGGGTGCCGGAATCGGCCGGCGGCGAGCTGGGCATGCTGGCCAGCAGCTTCAATCGCATGCTGGCGCGCCTCGAGGACGCCGACCGGGCCCTCGATCAGCACCGCCAAAACCTGGAGCGCGAGGTCTATGCCCGCACCCGCGAGCTGACCGAGTCCAACGCCCACCTGACCGTGGCGCGCGCCGAGGCCGAGGCCGCCGCCCGCGCCAAGGCCGAGTTCCTGGCCAACATGAGCCACGAGATCCGCACGCCCATGAACGGTGTGCTGGGTCTGACCGGGCTGGTGCTCGACACCGAATTGACCGTCGAGCAGCGCGACATGCTCGAGACCGCAAGGCGCTGCGGCGATCAGCTGCTCGAGCTGATCAACGACATCCTCGACTTCTCCAAGATCGAATCGGGCAAGTTCGAGGTCGAGCGCATCGACTTCGACCTGCGCGACATCGTCGAGGACATGGGCGAGGTCTTCGGCCCGCGTTATCAGGAGAAAGGCGTCGAGCTGGTGACCCTGCTGCACAGCGAGCTGCCGGTGCGCCTGCAAGGGGACCCGACGCGGCTGCGCCAGATCCTGACCAACCTGCTCGGCAACGCGCTCAAGTTCACCCAGCGCGGCGAGGTGCAGCTCGATGTGCGCGTCGAGGCCCGCCGCGGCGACCGGGTCGCCCTGGCCCTGGCCGTGCGCGACACCGGCATCGGCATCCCCCCCGAGGCGCTGCCCAACCTGTTCCGCGCCTTCACCCAGGTCGATTCTTCGACCACGCGGCGCTTCGGCGGCACCGGCCTGGGCCTGGCCATCTGCCACGGCCTGGCCAACGCCATGGGCGGCCGGATCCGCGTCGAGAGCAGCGTTGGGCAGGGCTCGACCTTCACCTTGGAGCTCGAGTTCCCCGTCGTCGCCGAGCCCGAGGCCCTGCGCCCGCGTCTGCCCGGCAGCCTGCAGGGCCGCCGCATCCTGTGCCTCGACGACAACGCGACCAACCGCCTGACCCTGTGCCGTCAACTGGCCTCCTGGGGTGTGGTCACCGAAGCCTTCGAGACGCCGGAAAGCTTTCTTGCGCGGGTCGCCGATCCGAGCCCCGCGCCGCCGGACCTGCTGATCCTCGACTACCACATGCCGGGACAGAACGGGTTCGAGGTGGCTCGCGCCGTGCGCGGCTTGCCCGCCTACGACTCGGTGCCGATCCTGATGCTGACCTCGGTCTCGTTCCAGGGCCGCAGCCGCGAGCTGCGCTCGATCGGCATCCAGGAGCAACTGCGCAAGCCGGTCAAGCTCACGGCCCTCGAGGACAGCCTGCGCACGCTGCTGGCCAGCGAGGGCGATCCGGCCAGCCAGCCCGTGCAGCGGCCCGCGGCCGCGCCGGAGGCGCACCCCTGCACTTCGGCGCGCATCCTGATCGTCGAGGACAACGCCGTCAATCAGCGCGTGGCCAGCGCCTTGCTGGCGCGGGCCGGCTATCGCGCCGAGGTCGCCAACAACGGCGAGGAGGCCCTCTCGGCCCTGGCGCGCATGCCCTTCGATCTGGTGCTGATGGATTGCCAGATGCCGGTGCTGGACGGCTACAGCGCCACCCAGCGGCTGCGCGAGCGCGAGAGCGGCGGCAGCAAACACGTGCCGGTGATCGCCATGACCGCCAACGCCCTGCCCGGGGACCTGGAGCGCTGCCTGGCGGCCGGCATGGACGACTATCTGTCGAAGCCGGTCACGCGCGAGGCGCTTTATGCGGCCCTCAAGCGCTGGCTACCAGCCGAGTCCGCGCGGCGCAAGGAGGCGGCGTGAAGCAGCTCTATTCGACCTCGGCAGCCCTGGGCACCGTGCTGTGGGCCGGCGCGGCGTTCCAGCGGGCCGAGGCCCAGGCGGGCCAGGGTCTGATCGGCACCTTCGGCGGCGCGGAATCGGCGAATTCGGCCGAACCGGCACCACAGGCCCCGTCCGACGAGGAGCAGGATCTGACCGATCTCGACCTCAGCGAGCTGCTCGAGCTGGATGTGACCGTGGTTTCGCGCCGCAGCGAGAGCCTGGCCAGCGCGCCCGCGGCGGTCTACGTGATCACCGGCGAGGAGCTGCGCCGCTCGGGGCACGCCTCGATCCAGGAGGCCCTGCGCATGGTCCCGGGCATCTTCGTCTCCCACTGGGATGACACGGAATGGGACGTGACCGCGCGCGGCTTCGGCCCCGGCCTGGCCCAGCTCAACCTGGCCTACCTGAACCAGATGCTGGTGATGGTCGACGGGGTCGTGGTCTACACGCCGCTGTTCGCCGGGATGCGCTGGTCGCTGCAGGACATCGACCTGGAGGACGTCGAGCGCATCGAGGTGATCCGCGGCCCGTCCGGCATCCTGTGGGGCGCCAACGCCTTCCACGGCCTGATCCACGTGATCACCAAACCGGCCAGCGAAACCCAGGGCCTCAAGGCCTCCGGACGGGTCTCGAACGAAGGCGGCTTCGCCACCCTGCGCTACGGCGGGCAGGCGGACCAGGGCTGGAGCTATCGCACCTTCCTGCGCAGCAGCCAGAGCGACGGACTGGCGCCCCAGGCCGGCAGCTTCCCCCCGGGCGAGAGCGATCCGGCGCGCTTCGGCGACTGGGGCATCCACAGCGCCGGGGCGACCTTCGACTGGCTCGGTCAGGACAGCCGCTCGGCGCGCCTGTGGACGCGGGTCTACGACTACACCGAGGCCTATCCGGATTTCAGCCTGAGCCCCGATCCGATCAGTGGCGAGAACGACGCCCAGGGCGGGCAGCTCGGCCTGTCCTTCGAAGATGCCGAACGCGGCGAGCTGTGGCGCGCCTTCTACACCAAGGACCTGCAGGATTATCGCGAAATCGGCACCGACATCGACGTCGACTACACCAGCCTGGAGTACCGCCGGCAAGTGGATCTCGGCGAGCGCCAGCGTCTGCAGTTCGGGGTCGGCTACGAGGGCATCTTCAGCGAGGTCGATTATTTCGACGGCTTCGCCGCCGACTCCACAACCCAGAACAACGTGCGGGCCTTCGCCTCGGACGAGTTCCGGTTCCCTGAGCAGCAGCTGTCCCTCTCGCTCGGGCTGGTGGCGCTGTACAACACCTTCACCGGCGCCGACCTGCAACCCAGCGTGCGCGTCGGCTGGGATTCCGGGGAGCTGGGCTACTTCTGGGCCTCGGGCTCCCAGGCCGTGCGGGTGCCCTCGATCGAAGAGCAGGTGCTGCTCGGCGGCCTCGAACAGAACGAGAGCGTGATCTCCGGGGAATTCGGCTGGCGCCGTTCCTTCGGGCCGAGCTTCTCGCTGGATGCCACGCTGTACTACAACGATTACCGGGACGTGCGCTTCGACGGCTTCGACAGCGGTGCCGGGGAGCCGTTCATCGACAACTCGGGCAGCGGCTACGCACGCGGCGGCGAGCTGGCCATCGACGCCTCGCCCCTGCCCGGCTGGACCCTGCGCGGGGCCTACAGCTACCACTGGAGCGAACACGGCCCGGTGACCCCCGAGGGCGACCTGTCCCTGGTGGACGGCCAATACCCCCGCCACATCTTCAACCTGCGCTCCTATGCCGATCTGGGGCGCGGCTTCGAGCTGGATCTGGCGACCTACGTGGCCGAGGACTTCGAGCCGGAAATCGGCTCCGACTCCTGGCGCTCCGACCTGCGCCTCGGTTGGAACCCGCGGCCGGACCTGGCCTGGAGCCTGGGCGTGCAGAGCTTCCACGACGCGCGTTACTTGGAATTCCCTTTCCTCGAAATCCGGCGCGTGTTCTACCTCCAGCTGAGCTGGACCCCCGGGGCCCGGGCCTCGCGCTAAACCTCCGGCCCAGCGGCAGTTAGGGCCGGAGCGCCGCAGGCCTGGACGCGCTCCGCGAAGCCCCTGGCCGCAGCCCAGAGCCCGGGCCCGGTAGGATTCTCGGCCTTCTTGCTCGACCGGTAACTTCCCGCCCCTCCCCCCCATGTGCGGCATCTTCGGCGCGCTGCTCGGCCCGGACCCGGCGATCGCGCCCAGCCTGATCGACACCCTCGTGCAGGGCCTGCTGCAGGCCTCCGAGACCCGCGGCAACGAGGCCGCCGGCCTGGCGGTCAACGATGGCCGGAGCGTCGAGGTGATCAAACAGGCCGGCTCGGTCAAGAGCTTCCTGGCCAATCCGCAGTTCGGGCAGATGCTCGAGCACGCCCGGCAGAGCTACCAGCGCGTGCAGGCCAAAGAGGCCGGGGCGGTCTTCGCCTGCCTGGGCCACTCGCGCATGGTCACCAACGGCTTCCAGTCGGACAACGACAACAACCAGCCGGTGATCGTGCCCGGGGCGGTGGCGGTGCACAACGGCATCATCGTCAACGACGAGGACCTCTGGAAGCGGCATCCCGACCTGACCCGCCGCTACAGCGTGGACACGGAGGTGATGCTGGCCCTGCTGCGCAAGCACATGGCCGCCGGGCAGAACGTTCCGGGAGCCCTGCAGACCACCTTCGGCGAGCTGTTCGGCTCGGCTTCGACCGCTATCTTCCTGGACGATCAGCCGCTCTTGGTGCTGGCCAGCAACACCGGCTCGCTGTTCACCGCCAGGAACCAGCGCGGGACCTTCCTGGTGTTCGCCTCTGAGCGCTTCATCCTCCAGGAGCTGATCGCCAAGACCGATCTCGAGCAGCAGGTCGGCAAGCTGGAGCTCGGCCAGATCCGCGCCCGCACCGCGCGCATCGTGCAGCTCTCGGACCTGTCCTCCGAGGAGCTCGAGCTGCCCGTGGCCCCGACCCCGCGCACCCCGGCCTGGTGGGAGCTGCCGGGCGCCGACCGGGGCCTGCCGGTCGCCAGCCTGCCCAACGACGGCCGCCCCCGCGCCGGGGCGCGGCTGGCTTTGCACGATCGCTCCAAGACGCGCCGCGAGGTGCGCCGCTGCAGCAAGTGCATCCTGCCGGTCACCTACCCGTTCATGGACCTCGACAAGGACGGGGTCTGCCGCTATTGCCGCAATTGGAAGCAGATCCAGCCCAAGGGCAAGGAAGCGCTGCTGAAGGCCGTCGAGCCGTACCGCTCCAAGGATGGCAGCCCGGACGTGATCGTGGCTTTCTCGGGGGGCCGCGATTCGGCCTATGGCCTGCACTATGCCAAGAACGTGCTGGGCATGAATCCCGTGGCCTTCACCCTGGATTGGGGCTTGGTCACGGACCTGGCGCGCCGCAACCAGGCGCGTATCTGCGGCAAGCTGGGCGTCGAGCACATCCTGCGCAGCGCCAACCTGACCGCCAAGCGGCGCTTCGTCAGGAAGAACGTCGAAGCTTGGCTCAAGCAGCCCGACGTGGGCATGGTGACCCTGTTCACCGCCGGCGACAAGGAGTTCTACCACCACGCCCGGCAGCTGCGCAAAGAGACCGGGATCAAGCTGGTGATCTTCTGCACCGGCAACATGATCGAGGACACGCCCTACAAGACCGGCCTGTGCGGCATCCGCGAGGACGATCACGGCATGACCCTGACCGGCCTGTCACTGCGCAACGAGATGGCGCTGCTCTGGTACTACCTCAAGCGCTACCTCAAGAACCCGGCCTACTGGAACGAGTCGCTCTGGGACACGCTCAAGGCCTATTACTACACCTTCGTCGTCAAGGACGACTTCCTGTACCTGTTCCACTACCTCGATTGGCGCGAGGAGGAGATCGTCGGCACGATCCGCCGCGAGTACGACTGGGAGGTCGCCACGGACACCAAGAGCACCTGGCGCATCGGCGACGGCACCGCGCCCTTCTACAACTACATCTACACCACGATCTGCGGCTTCACCGAGGACGAGGTGATGCTCTCGAACATGGTGCGCGAAGGCCATCTCGGCCGCGACGAGGCCCTGCGCCGAGCCGCCGAGTACGGCCGTCCGCGGCTGCCTTCGATCCGCGAATACGCCCAGATCGTCGGCTTCCAGTGCGAAGAAGCCCTGCGGGTCATCAACGCAGCGCCCAAGCTGTATTGATCGTTTGAGACCGGCGCGCCGCGGCCCCCCGGCCGGGCGACCCGCCCAGGCCGCGCTCCGCGGGCGTGGCCGGCGGCCGCCGAAACGGGGGCCCGCGGCGGCCCCCTCGGGGCACCTGGGGACAGCCGGCTGGCGCCGACCCCAGCGGAGCCCGCCCTTCGCGGCCCGAGCCCACGCGGATCGACCCCCCCCGCGCCGCGTTACCCCCCC